>NZ_CAMZMX010000076.1:0-12400 GCF_947311875.1 Pseudomonas sp. PARCl1 | reverse complement strand
GCCGCCAGCAATGGCAGTTCGGCCACCGGTTGGTGCGGTTGCTCGACGATGCCTTGCAACAGGTTGATGAAGTGGGTGGACAGCCGCTCGATGGTCGAGCGCTCGAACAGGTCGGTGGCATACACCAACGAGGCCAGCATGCCCTCTTCGCTGTCGAACACATCCAAGGTCAGGTCGAACTGAGCGACACCGGTATCCCATTGCAGCCCTTCGACGCTCAAGGCATGCGCCTGTTGCGCGCCCTGGCCACGGCGTGCGCCGCTCTGGTAGTTGAACAGTGCCTGGAACAGCGGGCTGTGGCTGAGGTTGCGCTCCGGCGCCAGGGCCTCGACCAGTTGCTCGAACGGCAGGTCCTGGTAGGCCTGGGCCTCCAGCGCCGCCTGGCGCACCTGGCCCAGCAGCGCGGCAAAGGTCGCCTGCGGCGCGAACTCGGCCTTGAGCACCTGGGTGTTGACGAAGAAGCCGATCATGCCTTCGGTGCAGGCATGGTTGCGGTTGGCGATCGGCACACCGACACGGATGTCGGACTGGCCGCTGTAGCGGTGCAGCAACGTCTGGTAAGCCGCCAGCAACAGCATGAACAGCGTCACCCCCTGTTGCCTGGCCAGCGCGCGCAACGCCTGCTGCAGCTCACCGGGCAGGGCCAGCGTCAAACTGGCACCGGCTTGGCTGCGCATCGCCGGGCGCGGGTGATCCAGCGGCAGTTCGAGCACAGGCTGGGTGCCACCCAGGCGTTCGACCCAATAGGTCAGCTGCCGCTCACGCTCACCAGCGTCCATCCACTGGCGCTGCCAGGCGGCATAGTCAGCGTACTGGATCGGCAGCGGCGCAAGGCGCGGTGCCTGCCCCTGGTCAAAGGCGTCGTACAGGGCCACCAGTTCGTCGACCATGACCTGCATCGACACACCATCGCTGACGATGTGATGCATCACCAGCACCAGCACATGTTCATCGCGGCCCTGGCGCAACAGGCAGGCGCGCAGCAGCGGGCCCTGCGCGAGGTCGAACGGCCGTGCGACCTCCTGTTCCACCCGCGGCAGCAGCGCGGCATCGCTGGCATCGGCCAGCACCTGCAACGGCAGCTCGAAGGCATACGGCGCCTGTATCACCTGCTCGGTACGCCCCTGTGCATGCACGAACACCGTGCGCAGGCTCTCGTGCCGCGCCACCAGGTGTTCGAACGCCCGGCGCAGGGCTTCGACACACAATGCCCCGCGCAGGCGCAGGGCCACCGGAATATGGTAGGCGGCGCTGTCCGGGGCCAGCTGCCAGAGGAACCACTGACGCTCCTGGGCATAGGACAAGGCCAGCGCCCGCGAGCGATCGGCCAGGCCGATGGCGGGAACCGCTGCGTTGGCAGACTCAGACAGCTGGGCGCAGAACGCTTGCAGGGTGCCATGCTCGAACAAGGTGCGCAGCGCCACCTCGACCTGCAAAGCGTGACGCACCCGGGCGACGACCAGGGTGGCCAGCAACGAATGACCACCCAGCTCGAAGAAGTGATCGTGCAAGCCCACCTGCGGCAGCTTGAGCACATCGGCCCAGATCGCCGCCACCGTCTGCTCCAGCGCGGTACGCGGTGGCTGGTGATCCTGTCGGGACTCACCGGCCTCAGGCTGGGGCAGCGCCTTGCGGTCAAGCTTGCCGTTGGGGGTCAGCGGCATGCTGGCAAGCGCCAGGACATGCGCCGGAACCATATAGTCCGGCAGCACGTCGCGCAGGCTCGCCCTGAGCGCGTCGCACCACGCGGCATCAGCCTGACCTGGCTGCGACGCCACCACATAACCGACCAACTGCTGGCCGCTCGGGCCTGGCCGGGCGACCACGGCGGCATCGCGCACACCCGCCTGGGCCAGCAGGCGGGCCTCGACTTCGCCCAGTTCAACGCGGAAACCGCGGATTTTCACCTGGTTGTCCACGCGCCCCTGGTAGTCGAACACGCCATCGCGGCGCTCGCGTACCAGGTCGCCACTGCGGTACAGGCGCGCGCCCGGCTCGCCGTGCGGGTCGGGCACGAAGCGCTCGGCGGTCATGCCCGGCCGGTCCAGGTAGCCACGGGCCAGCCCGTGGCCACCAAGGTACAGCTCACCCTGCAGGCCGGCTGGCAGCAGGCTCAGGTCGGCGGCCAGCACGTAGGTGCGACGGTCGCCGATACGCGTGCCGATCGGTGCGTAGGCAGCGCCGCAGTCGGTCGCGCGGTCGGCTTTCCAGATCAGCGGGGTCACCACCGTCTCGGTCGGGCCGTAGCCGTTGATGATGTGCTCCGGCGCCAGGGCGGCATGCACGCGCTGGTAGCTGTCACGCGGCACCGCGTCGCCGCCGAAGCAGTAAATGCGCGCCTTCGGCGCCTGGCCATGCAGCTCGACGTGCTCGGCCATCTGCAACAGGTACGCTGGCGGGAACGCCGCCACGGTCACGCCGTGCTCACGCATGCGCGTGCAGGTCTGGCCTGGCTCCCAGAGGCTGTCATCCCGCACCAGCAGGCGGCTGCCGTGGGTCAACGCGGTGAGCCAGCGCTCATGAGCGCCGTCGAAGGCAAACGACATGAAGTGCAGCTCGCAATCGTCCTCGACCATGGCATAGCGCCGGCCGATGGCTTCGCAGTGCATCGCCAGCGGGCCGTGCTCGACGCACACCCCCTTGGGCTTGCCGGTGGAACCGGAGGTGTAGATCACATAGGCCAGGCTCTGCGGCTGCACGACTGTTCGCGGCGCATGGGTCGGCTGTGCGGCCAGGTCGAGCTGGTCGAGATAGAGGGCAGCCAACGCCGCCGGCAGCGGCAGTTGCCCGCGCAAGGTCGAGTCGCTGAGCAACAGGGCGATACCAGAGTCCTGCATCAGGTAGGCCAGGCGCTCGGCCGGATAGCTGGCGTCCAGGGGCACATAGGCGCCACCGGCCTTGAGCACGGCGAGCAAGGCCACGATCACCTGCGGCCCACGGGGCAAGGCCACGCCGACACGGATCTCGGCGCCTACGCCTTCGGCGACCAGGCGATGGGCCAGTTGGTTGGCCTGACGCTCCAGGCTGGCGAAGTCCAGCACCTGGTCACCGAACAGTACCGCTGGAGCCTGAGGCCGGCGCGCGGCCTGGGCCGCGATGCGTTGGTGCACCAGCAAGCCGTCCTGCCATGGCTGCGGCGCGTTGGCCACGGCCAGAGCCTGCCGGGCCTGGCTATCGAGCAGGCTCAGGTTGCCCAAGGCCGCAGCGGGCGCCTGGCTGAACTGCTCCATCAGGCCGACCAGTTGCTGGTCCAGGCGGACAATGGCTGCCTCATCGAAATGGGCACGCATGAAGCTGTAGTGCAGCTCCAGGGTACCGCCCAGGTTCACGCCCAGAGTCAGCGGGTAGTTGGTCTGCTCGCGACTGTCGACGCTGCCGAAGCGCAGCTCCTGTGGCGCGCCACGCTCCAGGGCCTCGGCCACCGGGTAGTTCTCGAACACCAGCAGGCTGTCGAACAGCGCGTCACCGCCCTGCCCGGCCCAGCGCTGGATATCGAACAAGGGCGTGTGCTCATGCTCACGCAAGCCAAGGTTGAGCGCCTGCACTGCCTGCAGCCAGTCGGCCACGGACTGGGCCGGCTGTGGGGTGGCGATCACCGGCAGGGTATTGATGAACAGACCGATCTGCTGCTCGATACCCGGCAACTCCAGCGGCCGGCCCGCCACAGTGGCGCCGAAGGCCACCGTGGCCTGCCCGCTGTAGCGCTGCAACAGCAGTAGCCAGGCTGCTTGCAGCAGGGTGTTGACAGTGACCTTCTGCTGGCGGGCGAAGGCTTCCAGGCGCTGCGTGCGCTCGGCGTCGACCAGCCGCACATGGCTGGCGTACCCGCTACCAGGCTCGGCTTGCAGGCCCTGGGCCAAACGTGTGGGCGCCTCCAGCTCGGCCAGGCGCTCGCGCCAGAACGCTTCGCTGACCGCCGGATCCTGGCGCTGCAACCAGTCGATGTAGTCGCGATAACGCCCGGCCTGGGCCGGCGCCTGGCCGGCATAACGCTGCAGCACTTCCCCCATCAACTGGGAGTTGCTCCAGCCGTCCATGAGAATGTGATGGTTGGTGTAGATCAGCTCGAAGCATTGCTCGCCGGTGCGCACCACGGTCATACGCAGCAACGGCGCCTCACGCAGGTCGAAACCACGTGCGCGCTCGGCCTCGGCCAGGGCGTCCAGGCGTGCGCCAGGCTCGGCCTCGGCATGCCAGTCGAGGTAGTCGAACGGCACCTGGACCTGGCGCTGGACGATCTGCAGCGGCTGGCCGATGTCACCTTCCCAGGCGAAGCGACTGCGCAGGATCGGCTGGGCATCGGCCGACGCCTGCCAGGCTGCACGGAAACGCTCGACCTGCAAGCCTTCCACGGTCACCCGCATCTGGTTGATATAGTCGCCGTTGCCCTGGCCATACAGGCTATGGAACAGCATGCCCTGTTGCATCGGCGACAACGGGTAGACATCCTCGACCGCGCGCGGATCGTCCAGCAACTGGTCGAGGTGCGCCTGATCCAGGCGTGCCAGCGGGAAGTCCGAGGGCGTGACACCGGCATGGTGCGGGTCGCAGCAATGGGCGATGAGCGCCTTCAGCTCGGCAGCGTAGTCATCGGCCAAGGCCTGGACCGTGGCCGCAGAGAACATCTCGTGGCTGTAGGTCCAGGCGATGGTCAGTTCACCACCGTAGACCTGCCCATTGAGCGTCAGCCAGTTGCCCAGCGGCGCCGCCGGGCTCTGCTCCTCGCCGCGCGGCTCGCCGACCGGGACGAACAGTGCACCCTGCTCGGCGTCGAAACTGCCATCGAACTGCCCCAGATAGTTGAAGGTGATACGCGGCACCGGCAACGCGGCAAGGCCGGCCTGCACCGCCGCATCGCCCAGGTGGCGGAGCATGCCGTAGCCGATGCCCTTGGCGGGGACGGCGCGCAGTTGCTCCTTGACCGCCTTGATCGAGCCTGCCAGGTCCTGCGCAGGCGTGAGGGCCAGCGGGAACAAGGTAGTGAACCAGCCGACGGTGCGAGTCAGGTCGATGTCGTCGAACAGGTCTTCGCGGCCATGCCCTTCAAGTTGGATCAGCGCGGTGTGCTGCGCGCTCCAGCGGCACACCACCCGGGCCAGCGCGGTCAGCAGCAGGTCGTTGACCTGGGTGCGGTAAGCCGCCGGGGCCTGCTGCAGCAACTGCCGGGTGAGCTCGCTGTCCAGCCGCGTATGCAGGCTGCGGGCATGGCGGTTCTGCTGGCCGCCGGCCGGATTGGCGCACGGCAGGTCCTGCGGAGCATCGGCCAGCTGGCCTTGCCACCAGGCCAGCTCGCGCGCCATGGCGTCACTACGGGCGTGCTCCGCCAACCGCTCGGCCCAGGCCTTGTAGGCACTGGTTTTTGCCGGCAGCCGCACAGGCTGCTGCGCATCCAGTTGCGCGCAGGCCTGTTGCAGGTCCTCGAACAGCACGCGCCAGGACACGCCGTCGATGACCAGGTGGTGGATCACCAGCAGCAGGCGTTGGCTGCCGTCACCCATGCCGACCAGCACAGCACGCAGCAGCGGCCCTTCCAGGCTCAGGCTGCGTTGCGCCGCTTCACACAGTGCCAGCAGCGCGTCCTGGTCGGCGGCCTGCCGCTGCCAGAGCAGGTCCTTGGCCTGGCCAGGCTGACCGTGACTGGCCTGCCACTGCCCCTGCTCGCGGGTAAAGCGCAGGCGCAACGCATCGTGCTGCACCAGCAGGGCCTGCAAGGCCGCCTCGACGGTCGCCGCCTGCAAGACCCGAGTGGGACGCAGCAGCACTGACTGGTTCCAGTGGTGCGCGTGGTCGGTCACTTCGCCGAAGAACCACTGCTGTACCGGCAGCAGCGGCATGCCGCCCTGCACCGCGCCCTGGTCGATACGCGGCGCCGCGCCGCCCTCGCGCGCCACACGGGCCAGGCCCCGCACGGTCTGGTGCTGGAACAGCTGCTTGGGGGTGAAATGAATACCGGCCTGACGGGCACGGCTGACCACCTGGATGGAAATGATCGAGTCGCCACCCAGCTCGAAGAAGTTGTCGCTCACGCCGACCCGCTCCAGACGCAGCACCTCGGCCCAGACAGCAGCAATGCGCTGTTCCATTTCGCTTTGCGGGGCGACATAGGCCTGTTGCAGCAGGCTGGCATCCGCCGCCGGCAAGGCGCGGCGGTCGAGCTTGCCGTTGGCGGTCAGCGGCATGCGCTCGAGCAGCAGCAGGTGCGCCGGCACCATGTACTCCGGCAGGTCCTCGCGCAGCGCGGCCTTGACCGCTTCACGCCAGACCGCCTGGTCGGCCACCGCTTGCCCGGCCACCAGGTAACCGACCAGCTGGGTGCCGCTCGGCCCCTCCTGGGCCAGCACCACGGCCTCACGCACCTGGGGCAGCGCCTGCAGCCGCGCCTGGATCTCGCCCAGCTCGATGCGGAAGCCACGGATCTTCACCTGATGGTCCATCCGCCCGACGTACTCGATCACCCCATCGGCGCGCCAGCGGGCCAGGTCACCACTGCGGTACAGCCGCGCACCGCTGTCGCCGAACGGGTCGGGAATGAAGCGCGTGGCGCTGAGCCCGGCGCGCTTGAGGTAGCCACGCGCCAGGCCCTGGCGGCCGACGTACAGCTCGCCGACACAGCCGGCAGCCACCGGGTTGAGGTCGCTGTCGAGCACGTACAGGCTCTGGTCCGGGATCGGCACGCCAATCGGGCTCGACGCGCCCTGCGCCAGGTCAGCCAGCGACAATGGACGGTAGGTCACGTGCACCGTGGTTTCGGTGATGCCGTACATGTTGACCAGTTGCGGCGCACGATCGCCGAAGCGCTCGAACCACGGGCGCAGGCTGCCGACCTCCAGCGCCTCGCCGCCAAATACCACGTAGCGCAGCTGCTGGTCGCTGCGCTGGCCTTCGGCACAGGCCACCTGCATCAGCTGGCGGAACGCCGACGGCGTCTGGTTGAGCACGGTCACCCGCTGCTCGCACAGCAGTTGGTAGAAGGCCTCCGGCGAACGGCTGACATCCTGCGGCACGATCACCAGGCGGCCACCATGCAGCAAGGCGCCGAACAGCTCCCATACCGAGAAGTCGAAGGCATAGGAGTGGAACAGCGTCCAGCAGTCCTGCGGGCCGAAGCCGAACCAGCCGTCCGTGGCCTCGAACAGGCGCAGCACGTTGCGGTGCGGCAGCAAGGTGCCCTTCGGCTTGCCGGTGGAGCCGGAGGTATAGATGACATAGGCCAGGTTATCCAGGCCCACCGCGACGTTCGGGTTGACCTCGGCCAAGCCTGCGTAGTCGGTGTAGTCGGCGGCCAGGTCCAGCACTTGCACGTTCGCCGCCAGGCTCAGCCCGAGGTCGCCCTGGCCGAGCAGCAACTGCAGGCCGCTGTCCTCGATCATGTAGTGCAGGCGCTCCAGCGGGTAGGCCGGGTCCAGCGGCACGTAGGCGCCACCGGCCTTGAGGATGGCCAGCAGGCCGACCACCATTTCCAGCGAACGCGGTGCGGCCAGGCCTACCAGCACGTCCGGGCCGACGCCTCGGGCGATCAGCGCATGGGCGACCTGGTTGGCCCGGCGGTTCAGCTCGGCGTAGCTCAACTGCTCGCCTTCGCAGACCAGCGCCGGCGCTTGCGGCGCGCGGGCCGCCTGGGCTTCGATCAGGCGATGCAGCGGCTGGCTCGGCGTGAAGGTGCCCGGGGCGGTATTCCAGGCAGCCAGGGTGGCGGCACGTTCCGCCGTGCTCAGCATCGGCAACTCGCTGACGCGCGTGCCGGGCGCGCTGACGATACCTTCGAGCAACGCCTGCCAGTGGCCCGCCAGGCGCTCAATGGTGGTGCAGTCGAACAGGTCGGTCGCGTAGGTCAGCGACGCCCACAACTGCCCCTGCTCTTCATGGGTATCGAGCATCAGGTCGAATTGCGCGGTCTGGCTCTCCCAGTTCAGCGATTCCACCCGCAGCCCCGGCAGCTCATGGGCCTGCCGACCCTCGCCACGGTGCGCCTGGTGATTGAACAGCACCTGGAACAACGGGCTGTGGCTGAGGTTGCGCTCCGGCGCCAAGGCTTCGACCAGTTGCTCGAACGGCAGGTCCTGATGCTCCTGGGCCCCCAGCGCCGCCTCCTTGGTCTGTTGCAGCAATGTGGTGAACGGCGCCTGACCATCGACTTCGGCGCTGAGCACCTGGGTATTGACGAAGAAGCCGATCAGGCGCTCGGTCTCGGCGCGGTTGCGGTTGCCGATCGGCACGCCGACACGGATATCGCGCTGTCGGCTGTAGCGGTGCAACAGCGCCTGGAACGACGCCAGCAGGACCATGTACAGGGTCGCCCCTTGCTGCCGCGCCACCTCTTGCAAACCCTTGCCCAGCTCGGCCGACAGTTCGATATCCAGGCGTGCACCACGCCAGCTCTGCAGCGCTGGCCGCGGACGATCCAGCGGTAGTTCCAGCACCGGCTGCTCGCCGCCCAGGCGGGTGGTCCAGTAGGCCAATTGGCGCTCGCGCTCGCCAGCCTCCATCCATTGGCGCTGCCACAATGCATAGTCGGCGTACTGGATCGGCAGCGCCGGCAGGTCGGGCTGCTGGCCACGACTGAACGCGGCATAGCAGTCGATCAGCTCCTCGACCATCAACTGCATCGAGGCGCCGTCGGAAATGATGTGGTGCTGGGTCAATACCAGCACATGGTCTTCTTCGCTCACCTGCAGCAAACGTGCGCGCAGCAACGGCCCTTCGCCCAGGTCGAAGAGCTCGGCGATCTCCGCCGCCACTGCCTGTTCCAGTTGCCCGGCATCGGGCAGTACCTGCACCGGCAGCGGCAGCGCGAACGGCGCACGAACCTGCTGCAGCAACTGCCCGTCGACCTCGACGAACACGCTGCGCAGTACTTCGTGACGCTCGATCAGCGTCGCGAAGCTGCGCTGCAGCGCGGCCATGTCCAGGGTGCCGCGCAAGCGCAGCGCCGTGGGGATGTGATACGCCGCGCTGTGCGGCTCCAGGTTCCATAGGAACCACTGACGTTCCTGGGCATAGGACAGCCGAAGGGGCTCGTTGGCATCACGCCGGAAAATCGGCGCGATGCCATAAAGATTGACCCCCTTCTGACTCAGCAGAATCGCCAAGGCTTTGCGCTTCTCGGAAGAAAGCGCGCTTACCGATTCGATTAGTTGCTGCATGCCGTGTCCTCACTAGGAAATCAGTTTTTCAAGATCATCGGCAGTTAGACGATTGAGGTCCTCCAAGGATTTAGCCAAAACATCGTGCAGTGGTTCGAGGGCAGGCTGCAGGGCCTGCAAAGCCACGCAGAAGTCTGCCAGGTCGCGGGCCAGAAACAGCGTCTTGACCGGCACTTCATGGCCCAGCGCGTCGCGCAGGCGCAGTACGACCTGGGTGGCCAGCAACGAATGGCCGCCAAGCTCGAAGAAGTTGTCGCTCAAGCCTACTTGCTCCAGTTCCAGCACCTGGGCCCAGATGCCTGCCACCTGCTGTTCAAGTTCAGTGACTGGCGCCACATACGCCTGTTGCAGCAGGCTGGCGTCCGCCGCCGGCAAGGCACGGCGGTCGAGCTTGCCGTTGGCGGTCAGCGGCATGCGCTCGAGCAGCAGCAGGTGCGCCGGGACCATGTACTCCGGCAGGTCCTCGCGCAGCGCGGCCTTGACCGCCTCACGCCAGACCGCCTGGTCGGCCACCGCTTGCCCGGCCACCAGGTAGCCGACCAGCTGGGTGCCGCTCGGCCCCTCCTGGGCCAGCACCACGGCCTCACGCACCTGGGGCAGCGCCTGCAGCCGCGCCTGGATCTCGCCCAGCTCGATGCGGAAGCCACGGATCTTCACCTGATGGTCCATCCGCCCGACGTACTCGATCACCCCATCGGCGCGCCAGCGGGCCAGGTCACCACTGCGGTACAGCCGCGCACCGCTGTCGCCGAACGGGTCGGGAATGAAGCGCGTGGCGCTGAGCCCGGCGCGCTTGAGGTAGCCACGCGCCAGGCCCTGGCGGCCGACGTACAGCTCGCCGACACAGCCGGCAGCCACCGGGTTGAGGTCGCTGTCGAGCACGTACAGGCTCTGGTCCGGGATCGGCACGCCAATCGGGCTCGACGCGCCCTGCGCCAGGTCAGCCAGCGACAATGGACGGTAGGTCACGTGCACCGTGGTTTCGGTGATGCCGTACATGTTGACCAGTTGCGGCGCACGATCGCCGAAGCGCTCGAACCACGGGCGCAGGCTGCCGACCTCCAGCGCCTCGCCGCCAAATACCACGTAGCGCAGCTGCTGGTCGCTGCGCTGGCCTTCGGCACAGGCCACCTGCATCAGCTGGCGGAACGCCGACGGCGTCTGGTTGAGCACGGTCACCCGCTGCTCGCACAGCAATTGGTAGAAGGCCTCCGGCGAACGGCTGACATCCTGCGGCACGATCACCAGGCGGCCACCATGCAGCAAGGCGCCGAACAGCTCCCATACCGAGAAGTCGAAGGCATAGGAGTGGAACAGCGTCCAGCAGTCCTGCGGGCCGAAGCCGAACCAGCCGTCCGTGGCCTCGAACAGGCGCAGCACGTTGCGGTGCGGCAGCAAGGTGCCCTTCGGCTTGCCGGTGGAGCCGGAGGTGTAGATGACATAGGCCAGGTTATCCAGGCCCACCGCGACGTTCGGGTTGACCTCGGCCAAGCCTGCGTAGTCGGTGTAGTCGGCGGCCAGGTCCAGCACTTGCACGTTCGCCCCCAGGCTCAGCCCGAGGTCGCCCTGGCCGAGCAGCAACTGCAGGCCGCTGTCCTCGATCATGTAGTGCAGGCGCTCCAGCGGGTAGGCCGGGTCCAGCGGCACGTAGGCGCCACCGGCCTTGAGGATGGCCAGCAGGCCGACCACCATTTCCAGCGAACGCGGTGCGGCCAGGCCTACCAGCACGTCTGGGCCGACGCCTCGGGCGATCAGCGCATGGGCGACCTGGTTGGCCCGGCGGTTCAGCTCGGCGTAGCTCAACTGCTCGCCTTCGCAGACCAGCGCCGGCGCTTGCGGGGCGCGGGCCGCCTGGGCTTCGATCAGGCGATGCAGCGGCTGGCTCGGCGTGAAGGTGGCCGGGGCACTATTCCAGGCCTGTACCGCAACCTGGCGTTGCTGGTCATCGAGCAGTTGCAAGGCTTCGACAGGCACCTGCGCGCCGTGTTCGAGCATCTGCAGCAGCAAGTGACGCAGTTGCTGGCCGATCTGCTCGATGATCGCCGCGCTGAACGCCTGTCGGTCATAGCTGCAGCGCAGCGACAGGTTGTTTTCCAGGCCGACCACCAGGGTCAGCGGATAGTTGCTCTGCTCCTGTGTGCGCACTGGGCCAAAGCGCAGCCCCGAGGGCGAACCACGCTCCAGGGCCTCGGCCACCGGGTAGTTTTCGAACACCAGCAGACTGTCGAACAGCGCGTCACCGCCCTGCCCGGCCCAGCGCTGGATGTCGAACAGTGGCGTGTGCTCGTGTTCGCGGATGCGCAGGTTGAGCGCCTGCAAATCGTCCAGCCAGTCGCCAAGCGCCTGCCCGGCGGTGCATGGCACGATCACAGGCAAGGTATTGATGAACAGGCCGATCTGCTGCTCGATACCGGCCAGCTCGGCCGGTCGACCGGCCATGGTGGCGCCGAACGACACGCAGTCCTGGCCGACACGACGCTGCAGCAACAAGGCCCAGGCACCCTGCACCAAGGTGTTGACGGTGACCTTGCGCTCACGGGCGAAGCGGCCCAGGCGTGCGGTGGTCTGCGCATCGATAGAAAGGCTGTGCTCGGCGTAGCCTTCGACACCGACATGCTGACAGGTGCTGGCCAGGCGGGTGGGCGCTTGCAGTGCGGCCAGTTGCCCGCGCCAGAACGCTTCGCTCTGTGCTCGGTCCTGGCGCTGCAACCAGCCAATGTAGTCGCCAAAGCGGCCCGCCGCCTGCGTGGGCCGCTCGCCACAGTAGCGTTGCAGCACTTCACCCAGCAGTCGCGCATTGCTCCAGCCGTCCATGAGGATGTGATGGCTGGTGTAGACCAGTGCATGGCGGTCATCTTCCAGGCGCACCAGCACCAGGCGCAGCAATGGCGCCTGCAGTACATCGAAGCCGCGCCCACGTTCTTCGGCGGCCAGTGTCGGGAGCGCATGCGCCAGGTCATCACGGCCGCGCCAGTCCAGCTCGCTGAACGGCACACGGGCCTCGCGCAGCACTACCTGCACCGGTTGGGCCTGGTCGGCGGACCAGACGAAGACACAACGCAGGCTGTCATGAGCCTGGAGCACTGCGTTCCAGGCCGCCTCGAAGCGTGCCACATCCAGGCCTGCGACCTCGACCTGCATCTGGTTGATGTAGTCGCCGTCGCTCTCGCCGAACGTGGAATGGAACAGCATGCCCTGCTGCATCGGCGACAGTGGGTAGATGTCTTCGATTTCGGCCACCGCCACCGGCAGTGCGT
>NZ_CAMZMX010000075.1:0-12506 GCF_947311875.1 Pseudomonas sp. PARCl1 | reverse complement strand
ACTACTGTGACCGTCAAGGCAGGTGAGGCCACCGGTTCGGTTACCGTCACTGCGCCAGACAACGTCTACGTCAACGACCCGGTCACCATCACCCAAGGCCTGACCAAGGTCGAAGGTGCTGGCGCCGATCAGTTCGAACAACTGAATCTGGGCAGCACCAAAGTCAGCACATCGGTAACCGACGAACCGTCTGGCCAAGGCGACCTGGTCAAGGTCAGCATCGTTGCCAACCAGTCTTCGGTCAACGAAGCCACTGCACCGACCTTCACCGTCAGCCTGAACAAGCCGCTGGACAAGGACCTGACTGTCACCCTGAGCAACAACGACACCGTGCTCTTCAAGGCGGGCGAGACCAGCAAGGTCTACACTGCACCGGCGCAAGGTGACGACGTGTTCAAGGACCCGGGCACCGTCACGGTGGGTATCAGCAAGGCCGAAGTGCCGAACGCCACCTTCGAGAAGCTGGAGTTCAGCAACCCGGCCTCGGTCAGCGTGACCGATACCGAAAGCAAGGTCACTGCAGTGCTGTCGGTGGACAAGTCCACCGTGGCCGAAGGTGGCGCGATCACGTACACCGTGACCCTGGTGGGCGATAACAGCAACCTGCCGGTTACCGGCCATGGCGGTGTGACCGTCACCCTGAGCGGTGGCACCCAGGTCACCATCAATGCGGGTTCGGCCACCGGCAGCGTCACCATCAATGCGCCGGACGACGTATACGTAGGCGGCCAGCCGACGATCACCAAGTCGATCACCGACATCACCGTGAGCGGCGACAAGGTGTTCGAGAAACTGGTGCCGAGCACTACCAGCGTCAGCACATCGGTTACCGATGAACCGTCTGGCCAAGGCGACCTGGTCAAGGTCAGCATCGTTGCCAACCAGTCTTCGGTCAACGAAGCCACTGCACCAACCTTCACCGTCAGCCTGAACAAGCCGCTGGACAAGGACCTGACCGTCACCTTGAGCAACAACGACACCGTGCTCTTCAAGGCGGGCGAGACCAGCAAGGTCTACACCGCACCGGCGCAAGGTGACGACGTGTTCAAGGACCCGGGCACCGTCACGGTGGGTATCAGCAAGGCCGAAGTGCCGAACGCCACCTTCGAGAAGCTGGAGTTCAGCAACCCGGCCTCGGTCAGCGTGACCGATACCGAAAGCAAGGTCACTGCAGTGCTGTCGGTGGACAAGTCCACCGTGGCCGAAGGTGGCGCGATCACGTACACCGTGACCCTGGTGGGCGATAACAGCAACCTGCCGGTTACCGGCCATGGCGGTGTGACCGTCACCCTGAGCGGTGGCACCCAGGTCACCATCAATGCGGGTTCTGCCACCGGCAGCGTGACCATCAATGCGCCGGACGACGTATACGTAGGCGGCCAGCCGACGATCACCAAGTCGATCACCGACATCACCGTGAGCGGCGACAAGGTGTTCGAGAAACTGGTGCCGAGCACCACCAGCGTCAGCACATCGGTCACCGACGAGCCGTCTGGCCAAGGTGACGTTGCCAAAGTCAGCATCAACGGCACGACGTCTCTGAACGAAGGCGAGACGGGTACTTACACCCTGAACCTCACCCACGAGGCCAAGGACGAAGTCACCGTTACGCTCAGCTACAGCGGCACCGCCAAGAACGGCGAGGACTTCATCGGTGTGACCACTGTGAAGATTCCGGCCAATAGCAGCGGTACCACGTTCACCATCGGCACCATCGACGACAAGCTGGTCGAAGGTACCGAAAACTTTGTGGTAACGATCGTAGGCGTGTCGGGTGGCAAGTTCGAGAACCTGCAGGTGGATACCAGCAAGTCGAGCGTTACCACGGCCATCGTAGACAACGACCACATGCCGGTTTCGCGCGACGGTGCAGTGTTTGGTGTGGAAGACACCGACTATGTGTTTGCCTGGAGCGACTTCAATGTTTCCGACCCCGATGGCAACACTGGTCTGTCGGTAACCATCAGCTCGATCCCGGGTTCCGGCACGTTGCAGTTCTTCAACGGCACGGCCTGGACGAATGTGGGCGTTGGCCAGGTTGTCAGCCAGGCCAGCATCGAGGCCGGCAACCTGAAGTTCGTTCCGCTGCGCAACGAGTCGGGGACCGATAATTATGGCGGCAACGGCGTGGGCAACCAGCAAGCCGACTACGCGCAATTCAAGTTCAAGCCGAATGACGGCACCAACGTAGGCACAGATTCGACCATGAAGGTCGACATTCGCCCGGTTGCCGACAAGCCGACGCTGAGTTTCGGCAGCGCCGACATCGATTCCAAAGGCCTCACCAAGGAAGTCTGGAACAGCCTCAAAGGTCTTGGCACGGGTGGTAACGGCATTACCGGCGATGACCTGAAGACGGTCTTTGCCAACTCGGGCAGTGCCAGCTCCAGCAGCACCACGACCAATGTTCAGTCCGATGGCAGCGTTGCAGGTGGCACCGGTTCGAAAACCTCAGGCCTGATCTACCTCGAAGCCGGCAAGACCTACACCTTCAGCGGCACTGCCGACGACAGCTTCGTGGTCACCATCGGCGGCAAGACTGTGGTCACTGCCACCTGGGGTGCTGGTGGCCAGGTGTCGGGGACCTTTACCCCGAACACCAGCGGCTACTACCCGATCGAGGTCTACCATGCCAACCAGGCCGGCCCAGGCAGCTATGACCTGAACATCAAGGTCGGCGACGGTCGCGTCACCGACCTGAGCAGCTCGAACATCAAGATGTACCAGAACGTGACCGAGATGGCCAAGGCTGGCCTGGGCGTGTCCGATCTGCACACTGTGAACGGGCAAAGCTACTACGACGGCTACAAGCTCAACGAGGGGCCGGAGGGCGGCTCGGTCAAACTGGTGGCTATCTCTACCGCCCTGACCGACACTGACGGTTCGGAAACCCTGAGCGTAAGCCTCAGTGGTATCCCCAAAGGGACCGTGCTCAGCGACGGTGCAGGCCATACTGTCACGGTAGGCAGCACGCCGGTGGACGTAACGGGCTGGAAACTCAGCAGCCTGACGCTGACGCCACCGACCTACTACAAAGGTTCGTTCGACATCACGGTCATCTCGACTGCCACTGAAAGCGTGGGTGGTTCGGCTATTACCACCGGCAATATCCCGGTAACCGTGTATCCCGCGACCTACAAGGCCAGCGTAGGCACATCGGGCAACGACGCCCTCACCGGCAGCGAAGGTAACGACATCATCGTCGCCGACGTGGCGGGCCTGAACGTGGTCCAGGGCAAGAACTACAACATTGCCTTCATGGTCGACAGCTCGGGCAGCATGAGCGATAAGTCGATTGCCGATGCCAAGACGCAGTTGGCTTCGGTATTCAACTCGCTCAAGGCCAGCCTGGGTGCTGATACCTCGGGTACGGTGAACATCTTCCTCGTCGACTTCGACAGCCAGGTGAACAAGAACGTGGCGGTGAACCTTGCCGACGCGGATGCATTGAGCAAGTTGCAGGCGGTACTTAACTCGATGGTGGGTGGTTACTACGGGGGCGGCACCAACTACGAGGACGCCTTCAAGACCACGTCCAACTTCTTCAAGAGCACCATCGCCACCGGTAACAAAGGTGCTGAAAACCTGACGTACTTCATTACCGATGGTAAGCCAACGTTCTATCAGAGTGGCGAGTCGACCAACCCTCGTTTGTGGACCGGCGGCAAGTACCTGGACGATGTGGTGAACGTCAACAATTACAAAATTGGCGATACGTTCAGCACCATGGTCGATAGTACGCACAGGTTCGACATCGACAGCAGTGGCACTGTTTACGTCTACACGTACAAGAGCAATGGTTCTGTCGATACCTACGAAGTGGGCACCATCCATGCCCAAGGTGATGGCACCTACGAGATATCCTCGCGAGCGGGCTGGGGGAATGAGTGGAGCTATAGCGAGGCGGCCTCGGGTTCCACGGCTAGCTTCGCTGTGCTGGGTGGCACTAACGGTTTGAGCAAAGTCCAGGCTATCGGCTTGAACAGCGATGTGACGCTCACTGATTTGAAGCCGTACGACAGCGCAGGCAAGCCGCAGACCAACATCGACCCGTCCGACCTGGCGAAGGCGATTCTCGGTCATACCGAAGCCACGGTGCCAGGTGCCGATACCATCGACGGTGGCAACGGCAACGACATCATCTTCGGCGACCTGATTACCCTCAATGGTGTCGTCAGCGAGGGCTATCAGGCCCTGCAAAGCTATGTCGCACAGAAGAGCGGCGTTGATGTCAGCTCCATCACCACCAGCAATGTCCACCAGTACATCACTGAGCACTACAACGAGTTCGACATCTCCGGCGCCAAAGACGGCAACGACATCCTGTCAGGCGGCAATGGCAACGACATTCTCTTTGGCCAAGGTGGTAACGACACGCTCGATGGTGGCAAAGGCAACGATATCCTGCTGGGCGGTACCGGGAACGACACCCTCATCGGTGGCCAGGGCGACGATATCCTGATCGGTGGCAGCGGCGCAGACACCTTCGTGTGGAAGGCGGGTGATTTCGGTAACGACGTCATCAAGGACTTCAAGATGGGGGACAAGGACAAGATCGACTTGAGCGATCTGCTGCAAGGCGAGAAGGGCAGTACTATCGACAATTACCTGAAGCTCACCACGGTTGAAGGTACGACCACCTTGCAGGTCAGCAGCGAAGGCAAGCTCAACGCCGCAGGCGGTATCGCCAATGCCGATGTGACCATCAAGCTTGAAGGGGTGAACTGGTCCAACACCACGATCAACTCGTTGATCAGCGGTGCTGACCCGACCATCATCATCCACAACAAGGACAGCTGATGTGTTGAAGGGGCCGCGCCTGACCGTCGCGGCCCCTGTTTCATTCCACAAGGCCGCGCCCGCAAGGGCCCCATCAACCAGGTAATGGCCGTGCCGGCTCTTTCCTGGCACCTTCCGACAGCGCATACTCAGGCGCTGGGCCTGCGTGCCTGCTGATCTTTGCCTATGCTGCTGCCTACCAACAAGGAACCAAAGTGACGAGGGACACCGCCATGTTCTACGTGCAACGCAATGCCGCCGGTAAGTTGCTGCGTGTAGAGGCAGCCGCTTTTGATGAGTTCACCGAGATGCTCCCAGCCGACCATGCCGATATTCAGGAATGGTTTGCCGATGATGTCGTGGAAAACAGCCTCAATCAGCTCAAGCAAAGTGACCTGGACATGATCCGCGTGCTTGAAGACCTGATCGATGTGCTGACTGCCAAAGGGGTATTCAAGATCACTGACCTGCCGCCGGGTGCACAGGCCAAGCTGCTGAACCGCGCTACCGCGCGCAAGGCCCTCAGCAGCCTGAATAACCTGATCGACGAAGATGAGCAGGGCGGGTTGATCTAAGCCTGATTCAGCCCCGGCGCAGGCTAGCGATTCTGGTACTGCGCAGCCGCATTGCTCAAGGTTTTGCCAATCTCCTCGCGCAACCCCATCGGCTGCTCCACCACCACCCCGTCCCCCTGGCTCAACAGCCACCAGCGCAGCGGCCAGCCATCGCTGACCGTGGCTCGCAGCCGGTGCCCATGCTCCAGCGCCGTCAGCTGCATGTCGCTGCTCAGCGGGGCCTCGCGCAACTGCCGCGCCAATGCATCGCTGATCCACGCAACCAACTCCACGCCCTCCCCCTGGGCCGGTTGCAGTGCATCGCCGCGCAAGTGGGTCAACAAGTCGAAATTACCGCGCAGTTCGCCCACGGCACCGGCCGCCCAGTGCCAGCCGAAAGGTATGCTCTTGTCATTGCGCTCCAGCGGAAAAATCAACGAAAGCTCATTCAGGTCGCGTTCAACGGTACGCTTGCTGACAGTGAAGCCCACGTCGCGCAGGCGCCACACCAGCTCGGCGCTGGTAATGCCCGGGGAGCGACTGGGTAGCTGACGCAGCAGCGCCCATTGACGGCTGAGGGTGGCGCGAGTGGTGGCGAACGGCAAAAGATAACGTCCTTGTCTAGGCTTGCCGTCATAGCATGGCGGCAGGCGAGGGTCATGGCAATTGGCCACGCCCTGCTCAGATCAAATAAGTCGCATTTGGTTGCCTGGTGTCGAATCGTTCGCGACAGGTTTTGACGTGACATCACGCAGAATCACGCCTCATCACAGCCGAAGGTTGGGGTTGTGCGTCGTTCAATGAGGATGAACATGTCTGCTGCCAGCAATATCCATTCGCTGCTTGCCCGCCTTTTGCCCGAACGGGTCATCGCCGCCCCGGCACCGGCCGGCAGGCGGCACCGGTTGTTCGCCGGGGTAGGCTTGCCCAGCCAGCGCTCGCTGCTGATCAACCGCTTGGATGAAGCCAGTGACCTGCAGGCGGTTTACGCCGACCTGCGCCACCAGGCGTTGCAAGGTAGCGTAGCGGCACTCAACGACCTGGGCTGGATCTGGCTCAACGGCAAGTATTGGCGCGCTGACACCGTGCTGGCCGGGCACCTGTTGCGCATGGCGGCGCTGCAGGGCAATGCTGCCGCGTGGTTCAACCTGGGCCAGCAGCATTACTTCGGCAAGGGCGTCGACACCTCCTATGCCCAGGCGGCGGATTGCTACCGGCAGGCCTTCGAGCGCGGCATGTTGCATGCCGCAGCGGCCTTGGGTGACCTGTATGAAGAAGAAGTGTGCGATGGCGAGCAGCAATGGCAGGTAGACCTGGTGCAGGCTTACCAGTGGTTCATGCGCGGGGCCGAGCGTGGCGAAGCGCGTTGCCGCTTCGAGGTGGGTTATCGCTTGATGCACGGGTTGTATGTGGAACCCGACATCAAGGCTGCATTGTACTGGCTGGAACTGGCGGCAGCCGCAGGGGTGGTACAGGCGGCCGAAGAGCTGGCGGTGCATTTCAGCAGCCGTGACAGCGTGCGCTACCTGCAGTGGCGCGACCGCGCCTTGCAGATGGGCAGCACACTCGCCCTGACCATGAAGCTGGAAGACCAGATACACTCCTGATTCCCTCGCTCGCACAGGCGACCACAGGCTGCAGTATGTGTGCAATACCTGTGGGAGCCGGCTTGCCGGCGATAGGGCCAGCACAGGCAATACACCCTCCAGCATGCACAACCATTCATCCATACCCCTCGTCACCCGCTGTTGACGACAGGGGGAGGTACGAGCGTATATTGATAGTTAGCAAACTATGAATATACCTGGATACTGTTCATGTCCCTTGATCTCCTGCGCCTGCAGGTCAGCAGTGGCATGGTAGTTGCGGCTCGCCATTGGCGGCGCATCTGCCATTGCGCGTTGACCAGTTACGGCATCTCCGAGGCCTGCGCTGCGCCGCTGCTGATGATCGTGCGCCTCGGCGACGGTGTGCATCAGGTAGCGGTGGCCCAGGCAGCCGGCCTGGAAAGTCCGTCACTGGTACGCCTGCTCGACCAACTGTGCAAGGCCGGCCTGGTCTGCCGCAGTGAAGACCCCCTGGACCGTCGCGCCAAGGCCCTGAGCCTCACCGCTGAAGGCCGCCGCTTGGCCGAAGCCATCGAAGCCGAACTGGTGCGCGTGCGCAGGGATGTGCTGCAAGGCATCGACCAGGCTGACCTGGAAGCCGCCTTGCGCGTGCTGCGCGCCTTCGAGGCTGCCGGCCTGGGCGGTGCAGGCGGGGTGGCATGAACGGCTTCTTCAGCTCGGTCCCCCCGGCGCGGGACTGGTTCTACGGTGTGCGCACCTTCGCGGCCTCGATGACCGCCCTGTACATTGCCCTGCTCATGCAGTTGCCGCGGCCCTACTGGGCCATGGCCACGGTGTACATCGTTTCCAGCCCCTTCGTTGGCCCAACCAGCTCCAAGGCGCTGTACCGTGCCGTGGGCACCTTGCTCGGTGCCGGGGGGGCGGTCCTCCTGGTGCCACCGCTGGTACAGTCGCCGTTGCTGCTGAGCATTGCCATCGCCCTGTGGACCGGCACCCTGCTGTTCCTTTCGCTGAACCTGCGCACGGCCAACAACTACATGCTGATGCTGGCCGGCTACACCTTGCCGATGATCGCACTGGCGGTTGTGGATAACCCCCTGGCGGTGTTTGAGGTCGCGTCTTCCCGCGCCCAGGAAATCTGCCTGGGGATTGTCTGCGCAGCCGTCGTTGGCGCCATTTTCTGGCCTCGCCGGCTGGCCCCAGTGGTGGTCGGCGCCACCGGCAACTGGTTTACCGAGGCCCTCAACTACAGCGATACCTACCTGGCCCGCGCTGGCAGCACCGACAAGGTCGGCGGCATGCGCGGGGCGATGGTCACCACCTTCAACTCGCTGGAGCTGATGATCGGCCAGCTCGGCCACGAAGGGGCTGGCCCGCACACCCTGAAAAACGCCCGTGAGCTGCGTGGGCGGATGATTCACCTGCTGCCGGTCATCGATGCGCTCGATGATGCGCTGGTCGCCCTGGAGGGCCGGGCCCCGGCCCAGTTCGCCCAGTTGCAGCCTGTGCTCGCCGCCGCTCGCGAATGGCTGCAAGGGACTGCCGCCAGCCCCTCTGTCGCCCGCTGGGCTGCGCTGCACGAGCAGATCGAGCGCCTGCAGCCCGCTGCCGCCATGCTCGACCAGCGCGCCGAGCTGCTGTTATCCAACGCCCTGTACCGGCTGACCGAATGGGCCGACCTGTGGCAGGACTGCTGCACCTTGCAACATGCCCTGCGCACTGACGATGCCACGCCCTGGCGGGCCGTGTACCGGCACTGGCGCCTGGGCCGCCTGACACCGTTCTTCGACCGTGGCCTGATGCTGTACTCGGTGGCCACCACGGTGCTGGCGATCATCGTCGCTTGTGGCCTGTGGATTGGCCTGGGCTGGAACGACGGCGCCAGCGCGGTAATTCTCGCGGCCGTGTCGTGCAGTTTCTTCGCGGCCATGGACGACCCGGCACCGCAGATCTACCGGTTCTTCTTCTGGACCTTGCTGTCGGTGATCTTCTCCAGCCTGTACCTGTTCCTGGTGCTGCCCAACCTGCACGACTTCCCGATGCTGGTGCTGGCCTTTGCCGTGCCGTTCATCTGCGTCGGCACCCTGACCGTGCAACCGCGTTTTTACCTGGGTACGTTGCTGACCATCGTCAACACCTCGACTTTCATCAGCATCCAGGGCGCCTATGATGCCGACTTCTTCACCTTCCTGAATTCCAACCTGGCCGGCCCTGTCGGCCTGCTGTTCGCCTTCATCTGGACGTTGGTCATGCGCCCCTTTGGGGTAGAGCTGGCTGCCAAGCGCATGACCCGCTTCGCCTGGCGCGACATTGTCGAAATGACCGGGCCGGCGACCCTGGCCGAACACCGCAAGCTTGGCGTACAGATGCTCGACCGCCTGATGCAGCACCTGCCGCGCCTTTCGCAAACGGGCCAGGACAGCGGTGTAGCGCTGCGTGACCTGCGTGTGGGGTTGAACCTGCTCGACTTGCTGGCCTACCTGCCGCGCGCTGGTCAGCAAGCCCGTGACCGCCTCAACACCGTGGTTACCGAGGTGGGTGCGCACTACGCCGCCTGCCTGCATGCTGGCCAGCGCCTGCATGCGCCGGCCGCGCTGCTGCGCAACATGGAGCGGGCGCGGCTGGCGCTGAACCTGGATGAACTGTACGAGCGTGGCGATGCCCGCACCCACCTGCTGCATGCGCTGAGCGGCCTGCGCCTTGCCCTGCTGCCAGGTGTGGAGGTGATGCTCGAACCCGACGAACAACTGCAACTGCCTGCCGGCCTCGACGGAGCGCCCCTGTGATTGGTGAACTGGATATCAGCGGGGTGTTCCTGCCCACGCTGTTGGTGATGATGCTTGGCACCTACCTGCTGTTCCTTGGGCTGCACGCGGTGCTGGTGCGCATGCATTTCTACCGCCTGGTCTGGCACCGGGCGTTGTTCAACGTTGCCCTGTATGCCGTGCTGCTTGGCGCGGTGGACCACTTTTGCCGAAACCTGATGCTGCCATGAAAAAACCTTTGCTGACCCTGGGCCGTGTGGTCCTGACCTTGCTGGTAGTGACCTTCGCCGCCGTGCTCGTGTGGCAGATGGTCGTCTACTACATGTTTGCACCCTGGACGCGTGACGGCCATATCCGCGCCGACGTGATCCAGATCGCCCCCGATGTGTCGGGCTTGATCCAGAAAGTCGAGGTGCACGACAACCAGACAGTCAAGCGCGGCGACGTGCTGTTCACCATCGACCAGGACCGCTTCACCCTGGCCCTGCGCCAGGCCAAGGCCACCCTCGGCGAGCGCCAGGAAACCCTGGCCCAGGCCTCCCGCGAAGCACAGCGCAACCGCAAGCTGGGCAACCTGGTGGCGGCCGAGCAACTGGAGGAAAGCCAGTCCCGCGTGGCCCGCGCCCGCTCGGCCGTCAGCGAGGCACAGGTGGCAGTCGATACCGCCCAGCTCAACCTCGACCGCTCGGTGGTACGCAGCCCGGTGGACGGTTACCTGAACGACCGTGCGCCGCGTAACCACGAATTCGTCACCGCCGGCCGCCCGGTGCTGTCGGTGGTCGACAGTGCCTCGTACCACGTCGACGGTTACTTCGAAGAAACCAAGCTTGGCGGCATCCACCTCGGCGATGCCGTGGATATCCGCGTGATGGGCGACAACACCCGCCTGCGCGGCCATGTGCAGAGCTTTGCCGCCGGCATCGAAGACCGCGACCGCAGCAGCGGCGCCAACCTGCTGCCCAACGTCAACCCGGCGTTCAGCTGGGTGCGCCTGGCCCAGCGTATTCCGGTGCGCATTGCGTTTGATGAAGTGCCAGAGGACTTCCGCATGATCGCCGGGCGTACCGCCACGGTGTCGATCATCGAGGGCCAGCACCCATGAAACAGCTCATCCTGGCTGGCCTGTGCCTGTCGCTGGGGGCCTGCATGATGGTCGGCCCCGACTATGAGGTGCCGAAGGACGCGGCGGTGCAACGCAGCGACCTTAATGGCCCGCTGCGCCAGGATGCCGACAGCGTGGTTTCGGCGCCGGTGCCCGAGGACTGGTGGCAGCTGTATCAGGATCAACGGCTGAACGAGCTGGTGCGCCAGGCCCTGAGTGCCAATACCGAGCTGCGCGTAGCCGCGGCCAACATCGCCAAGGCCCGCGCCCAGGTCGAAGTGGCCGAGTCGCAAGGTGGCTTCAACGGCGGCGTCAAACTGGGTGCCCAGCGCTTGCAGGAGTCTGGCGAAGCTTTCCTGCAGCCTGAGAAGGTGCCGGTGGCCAACATTGGCGAGGCCATCATCAGCGCTTCGTATCAGTTCGACCTGTGGGGCACGTTCAAGCGTGGTACCGAGGCTGCAAAGGCCAATGCAGACGCGGTGCAGGCTGCTGCCGATACCGCCCGCATCACCTTGGTGGCCGACGTGGTCAAGGCGTATACCCAAGTGTGCTCGGCCAACGAGGAATACCACATCGCCCGCCAGTCGCTCGACTTGCAGGAGCAAAGCGTAAAGCTTAACCAGCGCTTGCGTGATGCAGGTCGTGGCGATGAAACCCAGGTCACCCGCTCGCAGACCCAGTTCAAGTCCTTGCGCGCCGAACTGCCGCGCTTCAAGGCCGAACGTGAAACCGGCCTGTACACCTTGGCTGCGTTATTGGCCAAACCGGTAGACCAGTTGCCCGCCGGAACCGCCGATTGTGCCGAGCTGCCGCACCTGAACCAGTTGGTGCCGGTGGGCGACGGTGCTGCGTTGCTCAAACGCCGGCCTGATGTGCGCCAGGCCGAACGCCAGCTGGCCGCAGCAACTGCCTCTATCGGGGTTGCTACCGGCGCGCTGTACCCGGACATCAGCATCGGTGCCCAGGTGGGCACGATTGGTATTCTGGAAAACCTTGGTGAGCCGTCGACCAACCGCTGGGGTTTCGGCCCGCAGATCAGCTGGAGCATCCCCACCAACGGCACACGCGCGCGCATCCGCATGGCCGAAGCCTCTACGCAAGCAGCCTTGGCGAATTTCGACGGTGTGGTGCTGAACGCCATCCGCGAGACCCAGACTCGCCTGGCGCAGTACAGTGCCCTGCTGGACCGGCGTGACGCACTGGCCGAGGCAGAGAAGTCGGCCAAGGATGCGGCTGACCAGACGCACCGGTACTACCAGGCCGGGCGTGAGTCGTTCCTGGCGGACTTGCAGGCGACCCGCACCTATACTGACATGCGCGCGCAACTGGCAGCGGCCGATAGCCAAGTGGCGTTGGGGCAAATTGGTGTGTTCCTCGCCCTCGGTGGCGGCTGGAAGGACACCTCAAAGCCTTGAGGCCCAATCGCCGGCCGCCAGCTCCCACAGGGATCGCTTTAGGGCTGACAGGTGTTTGCCACAAGGTATGCAGCGCCTGTGAGATCGAGCGCCGCCCGCGCGGCGCAATCGCGAGCTGCGCTCGCTCCTACGTTTGTTTCGGGCCAGTAACCCCTGTGCCAGATGCGCGCGGCCGCCTTGTTCGTACGGCGATTTTGAGGCATGCGCCAAGGCGTTCGCGCGCAAATCCCACAGGAATAATTGGCCCGAAACAAACGTAGATACTCTGTTGGCGGTCAAGCTTTTCTGAGGTGTTCAGAGCTGAAAAGCTTGGCCGTATCAAA
>NZ_CAMZMX010000074.1:0-12611 GCF_947311875.1 Pseudomonas sp. PARCl1 | reverse complement strand
CGCGTCTGACAAAAAGTGACTCGCCGTAAGGGCGAAAAGGTGACTATGCGTCGCTATCGCAGCTGGAGTTTTCGCGCCACCAAAACCAGCGCCAAAAAGCTTTCAAGCTACGCAATAACCCTCCATCACTGCGCCGCAATAGCCTTCTCGATAGCCGCCCGGAACGCCGGATCATCCGGCTTGGTCAGGCTGGAAAAATTACCAATCACCTTGCCCTTGCGATCAACCACATATTTGTAGAAATTCCACTTCGGCGCACTGCTCTGGTTGGCCAATTCAACGAACAACGGAATCGCATCCTTGCCCCGAACCGGCTGAGCCTTGGTCATGGTGAACGTCACACCGTAATTGGCATAGCACACCTTGGCCGTCTTCTCGCTATCGGCGTCTTCCTGCTTGAAGTCATTGGACGGCACACCCAACATCTCCAGGCCCTGTTCGTGATACGCCTTGTACGTTGCTTCAAGCCCCTCGAACTGCGGCGCAAAACCACAGTAACTGGCGGTGTTCACCACCACCAGAGGCTTACCGGCAAACCGCTCGCACAGCTCGATCTGCCCCTTGCCCCGCAATTCCGGCAAGCTGCCCTGCAATAACGCCGGGCAATCGGCCGCCCAGCTCGACGCACTGGCCAGCAAGCCCAGCACCGTCACCGTCAACCCCTGTATACGCATGTCTGTTGCTCCCGCAATCCAAGCCTTGATCTTGCAGGGTAGCGCCTAACAGACGCTCATGCCCAACTGCATCAACGCCAAGCCCCCGCGGTGCCAGCCCCACCACACCAGCGCCAGCAGCAATATTCCGGCAACAGCCAGCAGCCCGCGAACCCAATAGCGGCTCATGCTGCCTGCGCCTGCAAGCGGGCGACCGGGCGTTCGCGTACCGGCCAGTTCAGGGCGGCAGCCAACACGCTGAGCAGGATGGAGATCTGCCACACCAGGTCATAGCTGCCCGTGCGGTCGTACACCACCCCACCCAGCCAGCCCCCCAGGAACGCACCCAGCTGGTGGAACAGGAACACGATACCGCCCAGCATGGAAAGGTTGCGCACCCCGAACACGGTCGCCACGGTGCCATTGGTCAGCGGCACGGTAGACAACCACAGCAGCCCCATGGCGATACCGAACAGGTAGGCACTGAACTGAGTCACCGGCGCCCACAGGAACAGCACGATCACCACCGCCCGCAGCAGGTAAAGCCCGGTCAGCAAGCGCGGTTTGGACATACGCCCACCCAGCCAGCCAGCCGTGAAGGTGCCGACAATATTGAACAGCCCAACCAGCGCCAGCACCGTGGTACCGGTACTCGCGGGCAGATGCTGGTCAACCAGGTAGGCCGGCAGGTGCACGCCGATGAATACCACCTGGAAACCGCAGACGAAGAAGCCCAACGCCAGGAGCCAGAACCCAGGATGCGAACACGCTTCACGCAACGCCTGGCCCAGCGTCTGCTCGGCACCATGGCTGGGCAATGGGCGGTCGCGCAGCAGGCCCACAAAAGGCACGATGAATGCCACCAGCAGCCCCAATACCAACAGGGCCGCCGACCAACCCAGCCACTGGATGAGGCCCAGGGTACCCGGCAACATGGCGAACTGGCCGAACGAACCTGCGGCGCTGGCGATGCCCATGGCCATGCTGCGCTTGTCGGCCGGCACAGCCCGCCCGACCACACCGAGGATCACCGAAAACGAAGTGCCGGAGAGGCCGATACCAATCAGCAAGCCCGCACTCAGCGACAACGACCAGGCCGAGTCGGCCGTGCCCATCAGGACCAACCCCACGGCATAAAGAATACCGCCGATAATCACCACCCGGGCCGCGCCCAGGCGGTCGGCCAAAGCGCCGGCAAAGGGTTGCGCCAGCCCCCAGATCAGGTTCTGCAAGGCAATGGCGAAGGCAAACACCTCACGACCCCAGCCAAAATCGGCGCTCATGGGCGCCAGGAACAGGCCGAAACCGTGCCGTACACCCAATGACAACGCCAGAATCAACGCTGCCCCCACCAATACCCATCCGCTGGTTCGCCACACCGAAGTCATTATCGTTATCTCCAGCACATCGCAAGGTTTACGGGTATATACCCGCTTATGGTCGTATCATTTCAGGCCAGCTGGTTCAGCAGGCGCACCAGTTGATCACGCTGCCCGCCCCCCAGGCGTTCCACTAAATCGGTTTGTGCCTGCTCCCAGGCAGGGTGGGCAGCTTGCAGCAACTGCTTGCCGGCTGCGGTCAGCAACACCTCACGGTTACGCTGGTCATCGCCCTCGGCCAGGGCTACCAAGCCCTCAGCCTGCAGCACACGCAGGTTGCGGCCCAACGTACTGCGCTCCAGCCCCATGGCCTCGGCCAGGGTTGTGATGCTGGGACGCTCAAGGCGCTGCAGGTGCCGTAACAGCGAAAACTGGGCGACATTCACCCCGAAGCCGGCAAGGGCTTCGTCGTAATGCCGGGTCACCCCACGGGCAGCACGGCGCAAATGGATACAAAGGCATTCACTGGTCAGCATGGATACGTGTATATACCCGCGTATTGCCTGTTGCAAGAAGTTTCATGGCGCCGGGCGAGGCGACGCTTGAGTGACACGATGCTCAGAGCCCCAGCGCCATGCCAAGCACCACCGCCAGCTCAAGCAGTTCCAGCAGCGCCCCGGCCGTATCGCCCGTTGTGCCACCCAGGCGTCGGCGCATGAGCTGCCGCAGCCAGGCAAATACCGCCAGCGCCAGCACCACGCTCCACCCGCCCAGCCACAGGCAAAACAGCGCACAACCCAGCAGTACCCAGCCCGCGGCGCGCCGTGGCAGATGCTCCGCCAATGCCTGCCCCAGGCCACCTGGCCGCACGTATGGGGTACACAGAAACAAACCCAGCATCGCCGCCCGCCCCAGCAGCGGCGCCAGCAGCAGGTGGGCAGTGACGCCCTGCTCGACCAGCACCCAAAGGGCACAGAACTTCAGCAACAGCACCAGTACCAGGGTTACCACGGCCATTGGCCCGCTGCGTGGGTCTTTCATGATCCGCAACGTGCGCTCGCGGTCGCCAAAGCCGCCCAGCCAGGCGTCCGCACTGTCGGCCAGCCCGTCCAGGTGCAAGGCCCCGCTGAGCAGCACCCACAGTGCCAACAGCAACGCCGCGTGCAGCGGCGCCGGCGTGCCCTGCAGCAGGTGGCTTGCCAGCCACAACAGCAACCCGAACAGCAGCCCGACCAGCGGATAATAGAGCAGCGAACGGCCCACCTCACGGGCGGCGGGCATGCCCGGTAAACTCACCGGCAAGCTGCTGAGAAACTGCAAGGCAATCCAGAACGGCAACGGCAGCATCTCAACCTTCCTCGACCAATAGCCCGCCCTCACTCACCAACAAGCGGACCAAGGCACCATGCCCGACCTCGACCTGCAACAGTTGGTGCCTGGGCAAGCCGCGAGCACGCGCCAGCAGCAGGCGCATCACCCCACCATGGGTGACCAGCAGCACACGCTTGCCGGCGTGCTGCTGGTACAACCCCTCGACCGCCGCCAGCACCCGTGCCGCAAAGGCGTGCACCGGCTCGCCGTTAGGCGGCGTGAAGGCGTAGGGGTCTGCCCAGAACTGCCCCAGCGCATCGGCCTGGTCTTGCATGATCTGTGCGGCGCTGCGGCCTTCCCAGTCACCAAAGTGCAGTTCTTGCAGGGCAGGCACCCGGCACACCGGCAAATTCAGGTGCGCACCCAGCTCATCGGCAAACCGCGCACAGCGCTGCAGCGGCGAGCTGACCAACACCTGCCACGGGCCGGCACCGGCCACGGCACTGCGCATCTGGGCCCAGCCTTGGTCGGTCAGCGCGTCATCCAGGCTGCCACGCAGCCCGCCCTGCTCGGTTTCGCCGTGGCGCAGCAGGTCGAGGATCATGCCGGGCGGTCCGCCACAGCGGCTTCGGCAAAGGTCGCCATTTGCCCATGCAGCGCACACGCCAGGCGTAACAGCGGTACCGCCAATGCGGCGCCACTGCCCTCGCCCAGGCGCAGGCCCAGGGCCAGCAACGGCTCGGCCTGCAGCGCCGCGAGCAGGGCCTTGTGCCCAGGCTCGGCACCTTCGTGAGCGAACAGCAGCCAGGCCCGGCACTGCGGGTTCAGGCGCACCGCCACCAGCGCAGCAACGCTGCAGATGAAGCCATCGACCAGTACTGCGATACCCGACTGCGCGCAGCCGATATAGGCGCCGACCAGGGCAGCGATCTCGAACCCGCCAACGCACCCCAATGCCTGCAACGGCGCGTCAGCCCGCAGGCCATGCAGACGCAACGCCTGTTCGATGACCTGCGCCTTGTGCCGCACACCCGCGTTGTCCAGGCCGGTACCAGGCCCGCTCAGCTGTGCCGCCGGGCAGCCCAGCAAGACGCTGGCCACGGCAGCCGCGGCAGTCGTGTTGCCGATGCCCATCTCGCCACCAATGAACAACTGCGCACGCTGTTCGGCCGCGCGCAAGGCGCTGTCGCGGCCCGCCTGCAGGGCTGCCAGCAGCTGGTCTTCGGTCATCGCCGGCTGCCGGGCAAAGTTCGCGGTACCGGCCCCCAGGCGCAAATGGCGCACGCCGGGCAGTTCCAGCTGTAGGTCGACGGTGCCGAGATCGACCACCTCCAGGCTGGCGTGCAGTTGCCGCGCCAGCACACTGATTGCCGCGCCACCGCCGACGAAATTGCACAGCATCTGCCCGGTTACCGCCTGCGGGTAGGCCGAGATGCCTTCCTCGACCACACCGTGGTCACCAGCAAAAATGGTGATGGCCAGCTGGTCCAGCACGGGGCGTTCCTGCCCCTGCAAACCGGCCAGCTGAATGGCCAGGCCTTCCAGCTGGCCAAGCGAGCCGGCAGGCTTGGTCAGTTGCTGCTGACGCGCGCGGGCCTGGTCCATGGCGGCGTTGTCGAGGGGTTGGCAGGGGGTTTGCCACCAGGGTTGGATCATCGGGGGAAGCCTGTTCAGGGTTGGACAATGGGTAGTGGGGGTTGCACGGTGCATGGCTGGGTCATGGCGCGGCGCCCTTGAGCACCAATGGCAACCCGGCAACCGTCAACACCACGCGTTGACAGCGCTCGGCCACCGCCTGATGCATCCAGCCGGCCAGGTCGACATAACGCCGGGTCAGCTCGCCCATGGGCACCACCCCCAGGCCGGTTTCGTTACTGACCAGGATAATCGTGCCAGGCAGTTGCTCGAGGCAATCGAGCAGCGCATCACGCTCGTGGGCCAGCCGTTGGTCATCCTCCAGCATCAGCAGGTTGGTCAGCCACAGGGTCAGGCAATCCACCAGCAGGCAACGCCCCTCGGCCGCTTCTGCGCGCAATACCGCCGCCAATGCCAGGGGCTCTTCGATCAAACCCCAGGCGGCAGGGCGTCGTTGCCGGTGCAGCGCTACCCGCTCGTTCATTTCACCGTCCAGCGGCTGGCTGGTGGCAATGTAGGTCACGGGCAGGCCGCTGGCAGTGGCCCATTGCTCGGCCAGGCGGCTTTTGCCCGAACGGGCACCGCCGAGGATCAGGCTGCGCATGTCAGGCCACCCCGCACAGTTGGCGCAACAAGGTGGTGTTCAGGTGCGCGTCCACCAGGTCGGCCAGGCGCTCGATGTCACGTTCACGCAGGGCTTCGTAGTCAATGACCTGCACATCGTCCAGGCCCGCCCAGCGCAGCAGGGCGGCACATGAATGGCTGCCTTCGAACAGCCCATGCAGGTACGTGGCCAGCACCTGCCCGTCGTCGCTGATGGCACCGTCGCTGCGGCCATCGGCCAACTGCACGGCAGGCTGCGCCAGGGCCGGGCCGCGGGTGACACCCGCATGGATCTCATAACCGCTCACCGCCGCAGCCTCGAGGTTCAGCGTGCCGGTGACATTACGCAACTGCTTCTGGGCTTCGAGCACGGTGGCGTAGTCGAACAAGCCCAACCCGCGGCTTGAACCGGCAGCCCCTTCAAGCCCCAGCGGGTCATGCACTTCATGGCCGAGCATCTGCAGGCCGCCACAAATTCCGATCAGTTTGCCGCCATAGCGCAGGTGGCGTTCGATCGCCTTGTCCCAACCGCGCTCGCGCAGCTGTGCCAGATCGCCGCGGACGCTTTTCGAGCCAGGCAGGATGATCAGGTCGGCAGCCGGAATCGCCTGGCCAGGGCCGATAAATTGCAGGTCTACCTGCGGATGCAGGCGCAAAGGGTCGAAGTCGGTGTGGTTGCTGATACGCGGCAGCACCGGCACGATCACCTTGAGCACGCGGTCCTGCTTGCGGCCCTGGCGCATGTCGATGCCATCTTCGGCTTCAAGGTGCAGGTCGGTGACGTAGGGCAACACGCCCAGCACCGGCTTGCCGGTGCGTGCCTCCAGCCAGTCCAGCCCTGGTTGCAGCAGCGCGATGTCGCCACGGAAGCGGTTGATCACAAAGCCCTGCACCCGCGCCTGCTCACTGGGCGACAGCAGTTCCAGCGTGCCCACCAGGTGGGCGAACACGCCACCACGGTTGATGTCCGCGACCAGGATCACCGGGCAGTCGACCGCTTCGGCAAAGCCCATGTTGGCGATGTCGCCCGCGCGCAGGTTGATTTCTGCCGGCGACCCCGCGCCCTCGACCATGACCACCGGCCAGGCAGCGCTCAGGCGCTGGTGCGAGGCCAGCACTGCCTGCATGGCGACAGCTTTGTAGTCGTGGTAGGCCACCGCGTTCATGCTGGTGACGGCACGCCCATGGATGATCACCTGGGCGCCGGTATCACTGTTGGGCTTGAGCAATACCGGGTTCATGTCGGTGTGCGGCGCCAGCCGGCACGCCTGGGCCTGCACCGCCTGGGCGCGGCCAATTTCACCGCCATCGGCGGTTACGGCACTGTTCAGCGCCATGTTCTGCGGTTTGAACGGCACCACACCCACACCCTGGCGCAACAGCCAACGGCACAATGCAGTTACCAGCGTGCTTTTGCCGGCGTCGGAGGTGGTGCCTTGCACCATGAGGGTGGTCATGCCGTTTCCTTTTGGTAGGCCGCCAGGGCCTGGGCCAGGCGTTGCTCATCTGCCAGGCTGGCGGGCAGCCCCAGGCGTACTGCGGCAGGCTGCTCGAACAGCCGCACCAGAATGCCGCGACGGGCGAGAAAGTCGTGCAGGTGGGCTGCGCCTGGGCTGCGTACATACTGGAACAGGTCACAGCCGCCGGTGGGCGTCAGGCCTGCGCTGTGCAGCATTGCCGCCAGTCGCTGGCTGGCGGCGGCACAGCGTTCTGTTTGGGCACGCTGCGCGGCCTGGTCAGCCAGGCTGACTTGGGCCAACACCCGGGTCGGGCCGTTGACGGTCCACGGGCCAAGCAACTCGGCCAGGCGCAACAGCAGGCTGTGCTCGGCCGCCACGAAACCGAGGCGCACGCCGGCCAGGCCGAAGAACTTACCGAACGAGCGCAATACGATCAGACCAGGGCGTGCGCTGCAATCCACCACGCTGTCTGCGGGGGTATTGTCCATGAAGGCTTCATCCACCAGCAGCCAGGCACCGCGCGCAGCCAGCCGGGCGTGCCAGGCCAGCAGCTGCTCACGGGGCACGCGGCGCCCTGTGGGGTTGTTGGGGTTGACCAGCACCAGCACGTCGAGGCCGTCGAGTGCGGCCTCGACCTGTGTTTCGTCCAACTCGAGCAACTGGTGCCCCGCCCTTTGCCAGGCATGGGGGTGCTCGGCATAGCAGGGGCCCAGCACCCCGACCCGTCCGCTGGCACGCAGCAGCGGTAAGGCCTGGATCGCGGCCTGCGAGCCAGCGACTGGCAATACCTGGCTGGCGCCGTAATAGCGGCGCGCGGCCGCTTCCAGGCCGTCCTCGGTTTCCGGCAAGCGGGCCCAGGCTTCAACAGGAATGGGCGGAATGGGAAACGCCCACGGCGCGATGCCGCTGGACAGGTCCAGCCAGTGCTCACGGGCAATCCCGTATTGATGCACTGCACGCAGCAGGCGACCGCCGTGTTCAAGCATCCAGGTAGGCCCCCAGGCAAATCACCAGCAACCACAGCCATACGCCGCGCTGCACCAGGTTCCAGCCACGCTCGATGGCGTCGGCATCGGCCGCCGGCCCCTCGCCCAGGCGTGGCCGCTCGTGCAGCTCGCCGTGGTACACCGCCGGGCCGCCGAGTTCGACACCTAGCGCACCTGCACCGGCCGCCATGACCGGGCCGGCGTTGGGGCTGTCCCACAAGGGGCCCTGCTTGCGCCAGCAGGCCAGGGCCACACGGGTTTTGCCGAGCAGCGCATACGTCAGCGCCACCAGCCTGGCGGGAATATAGTTGAGCACGTCGTCGATGCGCGCTGCGCACCAGCCAAAGCGCTCGAAACGCGCATTGCGGTAACCCCACATGGCATCGAGGGTATTGCTCAGGCGGTACAACACCACGCCCGGCGCACCGGCCACCACGAACCAGAACAGCGCAGCGAATACAGCGTCGCTGCCATTTTCCAGCACCGACTCGGTTGCTGCCCGCGCTACCGCAGGCGCGTCCAGCTCGCGGGTTTCACGGCTGACCAGAAAACCTACCCGGCGCCGCGCTTCGTCCAGGTCGCCCTGGCGCAACGCCTGAGCCACTGGCAGCACATGTTCGCCCAGGCTGCGCAGCCCCACAGCGCAGTACAACGCCAGCACATCAACCAGCCAGCCAATGCAGGGCAGCCAGGACAGCACCAGCGCCACCAGGGTCAGCGGCACCACGGCCAGAAACCAGGCGCTGACACCGTGGCTGCGCCAACCGCGGCCACCGGCATTCAGGCGCCGCTCCAGGTGATTGGCCATGTTGCCGAAAGCCACCAGTGGGTGGCGGCGCTGCGGCTCGCCCAGCAACGCATCCAGGGCCACGCCAGCCACGGTCAGCATAGCCACGCTCATTGGCACTCTCCCCATTGGTTTTCGAACAGCATTTCACTCAAGGGCCGCTGCTGGGCCCAGTTTTCCTGGACCAGCATGGGCGCCGGGTAGAACGCCGTAACCGGCCCCAGGCACAGCACTGCCACCGGTTTGGCCCCCGCCGGCATACCCAGCAGGTCCGCCAGGGCCTGCGGGTCGAACAGCGACACCCAGCCCATGCCCAGGCCTTCACCACGTGCTGCCAGCCACAGGTTTTGAACGGCACAGGCCAGCGACGCCAGGTCCATTTCAGGGAGGGTACGGCGACCGAAGATGTGCGGTTCGCGGTTGTCCATCAAGGCCGCCACCAGCACCTCGGCACAGTCGTTGATGCCTTCCACCTTCAGTTTCATGAACGCGTCGGAGCGCTCGCCCAGGGCCTGGGCAGTGCGCACCCGCTCCGCCTCGACCAAGGCCTGGATCTGCCCGCGCAGTTCACGCCGGGTGATACGAATGAAACGCCAGGGTTGCATGAGCCCGACGCTCGGCGCCTGGTGGGCAGCGGCCAGCAGGCGAGCCAGCACAGCCGGCGCCACGTCCCCACCCGCGAAATGGCGCATATCGCGGCGCTCGCCGATGGCCCGGTAGATGGCAGCGCGTTCGGCGGCGCTGAAGGCGTGTTCGCTCATGGCCGTAACAGTGCCGCCGCCGCAGGCGGGTTGGAGGGGAAATAGAAATGCACATAGGAGGCGGTCAGCCGCCCGATCCGGTACACCGCTTCATTGCCGCGGCCGCCGTTGGGGCTCAGGCCGCGGGCAATCGGGTCCAGCCCGGTCGTGGTCAGGGAATGGTGGTAGGTGTGCCCGCGCAAGGTGCCTTCCGGCAACTCCACTGCCTGCAAGGCCAAGGCCGCCAGGCGCTTCTGCATGGTCGCCTCCCCTGGCAGCAGGCCGAGCAGTTCGGCGCGCTCGCCGGCCACGTCGGTCAACGCCTCGAGCAGGTACAGCATGCCGCCACATTCGGCCAGCAGCGGCTTGCCCTGGGCATGGTGGGCGCGGATCGCTGCGCACATCGGCGCGTTCGCCGCCAGCCCGTGATGGTGCAATTCGGGGTAGCCACCTGGCAGGTACAGGCTGTCTACCGCAGGCAGTTCGCGGTCGTGCAGCGGCGAGAAGAAGGCCAGTTGGGCACCCAGGCTGCGCAGCAGGTCGAGGTTGGCACCGTAGGTGAAGGCAAAAGCCTCGTCGCGTGCCACGCCGATACGCACACCGGCCAGCGAGGCTGCGCAGGCGTGTACTGCCGGCTCGGCAAAGCACACCGGTGGCGGCAGCGCCGCATCGCAACTGGCCCCCAATGCTTCGGCGGCGGCGTCCAGGCGGGCATCGAGATCGTTCAGTTCGCTGGCCTGGACCAGGCCCAGGTGCCGGCTGGGCAATTCGATGCCACGCTCGCGGGACAACCCGCCATACCAGCGCAAGCCTTCGGTCAGGCTGCCTTCCAGCAGCTGTGCGTGGCGCAGGCTGCCGACCCGGTTGGCCAGCACCCCGGCAAACGGCAGGTCGGCCTGGTAGCGCGCCAGGCCCAGGGCCAGCGCGCCGAAGGTCTGGGCCATGGCCGTGCCGTCGATCACTGCCAGCACCGGCACTCCGAAATGGCGTGCCAGGTCGGCACTGGAGGGGGTGCCATCGAACAACCCCATCACCCCTTCGATCAGGATCAGGTCGGCCTCCCCTGCCGCTTCCCACAACAGCCGGCGGCTTTCCTCCGCGCCGATCATCCACAGGTCCAGCTGGTACACCGGCGCGCCACTGGCCCGCTCCAGAATCATGGGGTCAAGAAAGTCCGGCCCGCACTTGAACACCCGCACCTTGCGCCCGCGGTTACGGTGCAGGCGGGCCAGTGCGGCGGTGACGGTGGTCTTGCCCTGGCCGGAGGCGGGAGCCGCGATCAGCACGGCTGGGCAGTGGCGCGCCTGGCTCACAGCTCTACGCCTTTCTGTGCGCGGATGCCGGCCTGGAAGGCGTGCTTGAGCATGCCCATCTCGGTCACGGTGTCGGCCAGCTCGACCATTTCAGGCTTGGCCCCGCGGCCAGTGACGATCACATGCTGCATCGGCGGCCGGGCCTGGATGTCGGACAGGACCTGGTCAAGGTCGAGGTAGCCGTGCTTGAGGGCGATGTTCAGCTCGTCCAGCACCACGAACTGCACGCTGGGGTCCTGCAGCAGCTGACGGGACACCGCCCAGGCGGCTTCGGCGGCGACGATGTCGCGCTGGCGGTCCTGGGTTTCCCAGGTGAAGCCTTCGCCCATCACTTGGTAGCGCACCTGCTCGGGGAAGCGGCGGAAGAACAGCTCTTCACCGGTGCTGTTGCGGCCTTTGATGAACTGCACCACACCACACTGCATGCCATGGCCCAGGGCCCGCGCAAGCATGCCGAAGGCCGAGCTGCTCTTGCCTTTGCCATTGCCAGTCAGCACCAGCAGCAGGCCGCATTCGTTGGGGGAGTTGGCGATACGTTCGTCGATGACTGCCTTCTTGCGCTGCATGCGCGCCAAGTGGCGTTCGTCGCGTTCGGTGGGTTCGCTCATCAGGGTTCTCCGCTGGCTGTCACCACGGCAACGCGCGGCAATAAAGAGTAGGCAGGCAGACGGAGAACGCGCAGGGGCCATGGCAAGGGGCCACGGTGCACCGCGCATCACCCTCCGTGATGCCGTTGGCAGATATCAGGCCGGTCTCCGGGCTTGTGAGGGGGCCTTGGCCCTGGCCTGCGCGCCTTCCCGGGTAAACACCCAGTGGCCCTGCGCGGCCGCGACTCACCTACCGTTGCGGGGGCAGCGCCGGACTCGCGCCATGCTGGCGCCCACCGGCTTCCCAGTTTCACCCTGCCCAGTCGGGGCTGGCAGGGCACCTGAAACACGCGCGAAGGTTAGAGGGTTGCACCGGGAGCGTCAATCGGAGTGGGCAGGGAGTGCGAACTTGCAATGCGGCGACGCTGGCCAATTCTCCAGGCTGTGCCACACTGATAGCACATAGCCATCACGCGCGACTGTACGCCACCACAATGACAAAAGGAGAGTGCAGCATGCGAGGCCACCTCATCAACAACCCGAACCTGGAGCTCCTTGGCCCGGTGCTGGAACGCTGGGTCGACTGCATTGACCGTTGCAACCAGTTTTACGGCGATGGCGAGGCACCTTACTGGCACGGCGCGGCTGCCAATGCCGGGGTGCTGGCAGCCGCGGCGTGGGAGGCTGAGCTGGCGGCGTTACAGCAGTTTGCCGGCAAGAAGCAGCGCGATGAAGGTGACCATGAGGGGCGCTGCGATCTGTCGATCAGCAGTGCTGACCAAGTGCTGTACCTGAGCGTGGGTCAGCGGTGGCCAAGGCTGGCGAAGCTGGACATGGCAGCTGCATTGCAGGAAACCGCTGTGCGCGCCCGGCAGGTGGCCTACCCCAGCCAGTTGAAGGCAGGGGCTTTGTTCATCAGCCCATGGAAAGCTGGCCAGCACGCCAGCCCTGAAGAGTTGCAGGACATGGTCGACGACTTGCAGAAACACAGCGCGTGCGCGGTGGCCTGGTACTTCCCGTATGCGTACCGCAAGTTGCATAACGAGCTGGGGCAGTACTTTCCGGGGGTGGCGTTGTTGCTGAAGCAGGCTTGAAACAACGTGGGCGTTGAAACCGCATAGGTATTCGTTCGCGTAGGCCGCGCCGAGTCACCTTTCCGCCCTTACGGCGGGTTACTTTGGTCTTGGCCAAAGTAACCAAAGCCGCCCGCTCCCGTC
>NZ_CAMZMX010000073.1:0-13343 GCF_947311875.1 Pseudomonas sp. PARCl1 | reverse complement strand
TGCTTCTTCAGCCTGACGAGAATAACTTCTCCCGCCAGGCCAGTCACAACATACAAGGAGCGAGCGCAGCTCGCGATGCGCCGCGCGGGCGGCGCTCGCTCTAACAGGCGCTGCCATACCTTGTGGCAAACACCTGTCAGCCCTAAGGCGATCCCTGTGTGTGGCTTGCCGGCGATAGGGCCAAAGCAGGCTGACCTTAATGGGTGGTCAGGCCCGCAGCCCCCATGAACAAGCGCATCACCCAGGCCGCCACACCCAGTGCGGCCACGCTCAACGCCCAGATCAGCACCAGCCAACCCAGCCGCTGCCACAACGGTTTCTTTTCTTCCAGGCCATGCTTGCCAGTCATCATGCGGGCCTCCTAGTGGTAGCCGTCGCCATGGGTCACCTTGCCGCGGAACACGTAGTAGCTCCAGAAGGTATACCCGAGGATGAACGGCAGGATGAACAGGGTGCCAACCAGCATGAAGCCCTGGCTTTGTGCTGGCGCTGCGGCATCCCAGATCGAGATCGACGGCGGGATGATGTTCGGCCACAGGCTGATGCCCAAGCCGCTGTAGCCAAGGAATATCAGCACCAGCGTGAGCAGGAACGGCGTGTAGTGCGCGTTGCGGGCCACGGCCTTGAGCAAGCCATAGAACGTCACCAGCACCAGCAACGGCACCGGCATGAACCACAGCAGGTTAGGCATGCTGAACCAGCGGTCGGCGATCTGCGGGTAGGCAATCGGCGTCCACAGGCTGACGATACCGATCACCACCAGCAGCACCAGCGCCAAGGGCCGGGCGATTTCGTGCATTTTCTGCTGCAGCGGCCCTTCGGTCTTCATGATCAACCAGGTGCAACCCAGCAGCGTGTAGGCCACGATCAGCCCCACCCCGCAGAACAGGCTGAACGGGGTCAACCAGTCGAGGGTGCCCCCGGCAAAATGCCGGTCGACCGCCTTGAACCCTTCCAGGAACGCGCCCAGCGCCACCCCCTGGAAGAAGGTGGCGATCAGCGAACCCCAGATGAATGCCTTGTCCCAGATGTGCCGCTTGCGGGCGGTGGCCTTGAAGCGGAATTCAAAGGCCACCCCCCGGAAGATCAAGCCGATCAGCATCAGGATCAATGGCAAGTACAACGCTTCGAGCACCACCGAGTAGGCCATCGGGAAGGCCCCGAACAGCCCCGCCCCCCCGAGCACCAGCCAGGTTTCGTTGCCGTCCCACACCGGGGCGACGGTGTTCATCATCACATCACGGTCATGCTCGCCCTTCACGAACGGGAAAAGCATGCCGATGCCCAGGTCGAAACCATCCATCACTACGTACATCATCACGCCGAAGATGATGATCACCGCCCAGATCAGCGGAAGGTCGATACCCATGGCTCAGTTCCCCTTGTTCAGGCTGGCGGTGTTGGCCTCGTGGCCATCATCGGCGGCGGACAGCGGCCGCGCCGGGGTGCGTTTGGTGCCGGGGCCACCTGGGTTGATTTCATCACCCTCACCGGTCTGCGGGCCCTTGCGCACCAGGCGCAGCATGTAGCCAAGGCCGGTGCCGAACAGGGCGAAATACACCACCACGAACGCCACCAGGGTAAAGCCAAGCTGCGCATAGCTGTGGTTGGACACCCCGTCTGCGGTGCGCAGCAGGCCATACACCACCCAGGGCTGGCGGCCAATTTCAGTGGTGAACCAGCCGGCCAGCAGCGCCACCAGGCCGGAGGGCCCCATCCACACTGCCATGTGCAGGAACGGCCGCGAGGTGTACAGCGTGCCCCGCTTGCGTAGCCAGAGGCTCCACAGGCCAACGAAGATCATCAGCAGGCCCAGGCCGACCATGATGCGGAACGACCAGAACACGATGGTCGAGTTGGGCCGGTCTTCTGGCGGGAAGTCCTTCATCGCCGGCACCTGCTTGTCCAGGCTGTGGGTCAGGATCAGGCTGCCAAGCGCCGGGATCTCAAGCTTGAAGCGGGTGGTTTCGGCCTGCATGTCAGGAATGCCGAAAAGGATCAGCGGCGTCGGCTCACCGGGCACGTTCTCCCAGTGGCCTTCGATCGCGGCGATCTTCACCGGTTGGTGCTTGAGCGTGTTGAGGCCGTGGAAGTCGCCGATCACCGCCTGGATCGGCGCGACGATCAGTGCCATCCACATGGCCATCGACAGCATCTTGCGCACCGCCGGGTTGTCCCGCCCGCGCAGCAGGTGCCAGGCCGCCGAGGCGCCGACGAAGAACGCGGTGGACACGAACGCGGCCGTGGCCATGTGCATCAGGCGGTACGGGAACGAGGGGTTGAACACCACGGCCAGCCAGTCTACCGGCACTACCCGGCCATCGATGATCTCGTGGCCTTGCGGGGTTTGCATCCAGCTGTTGGAGGCCAGGATCCAGAACGTGGACACCAGCGTACCCAGTGCCACCATCAGCGTGGAGAAGAAGTGCAGCCCTCTGCCCACACGATTCCAGCCGAACAGCATGACCCCGAGGAATCCGGCTTCGAGGAAGAAGGCGGTGAGCACCTCGTAGGTGAGCAGTGGGCCGGTAACCGCGCCGGCGAAGTCGGAGAAGCGGCTCCAGTTGGTACCGAACTGGTAAGCCATGACCAACCCCGAGACCACCCCCATGCCGAAGTTCACCGCGAAGATCTTCGACCAGAAATGGTAGAGGTCGCGGTAGACCTGGTTGTGGGTGCGCAACCACAAGCCTTCGAGCACCGCCAGGTAGCTGGCCAGGCCAATGGTAATGGCCGGGAACAGGATGTGGAACGACACGGTAAAGGCGAACTGCATTCGGGCGAGCTCTAAGGCTTCTATTCCGAACATGGTGCTTCCTCTTCAGATAATCCGGCGTACGGGCTCGTGGCACCGTCGCCCACTGCCCCCACTGGGTCGAGTACGGCGCGTTGGAATTGTTCTGTTCGATCGCAGGGATTCCGGCCCACTGGGCCCATTCGTTAGTTCTGGAACGATTGATCCAGATCAACGACTGCTAGGAAGCATAGTCCTGAATGCACGGTTGGGCCGTGCGGTGAATTGCCGCGTGACCGGTTGCCCCACCGGCTTTCATGACGCGCGAAAAAGTGCTGGCCCGGGCAAACAGTAACTGTTTGTTACAAACAGATGATACGCTGCGCCCCCCTCCACTGCGCCGAGGCCCCATGGTACCGATGTCCGATTCCGCACCGCAGTTGTTGCGCCAGCACCGCCCGTTTCTGGCCTTCTGGCTGGCCCGTGTATTCACCGCCAGTGGCTTCCAGATGCTCACCGTGGCCATTGGCTGGCACCTCTACCAATTGACCGGCAATGTCCTGGACCTGGGCCTGGTAGGCCTGGTCGAGTTCGCCCCTCGGGTGCTGTTCATGCTGCACACCGGGCATGTCGCCGACCGCTACGACAGGCGCAAGGTCGCAGCGCTGTGCCAGAGCCTGCAGGGGCTGATTGCCCTGGCGCTGGCCGTGGGCAGCGCCACCGACAACGTTACCCGGGAACTGATTTTTGCCCTGGCCTTCCTGCTGGGCGCCACGCGCTCGTTCGAAATGCCAGCCACCCAGGCGCTGCTACCCAACGTGGTACCGCCAGGGCTGTTCCCACGGGCGGTGGCCGCTTCGGCCTCGGCCACCCAGTCGGCGACCATCGTCGCCCCGGCGGTGGGCGGTTTTCTGTACGCATTTGGCAGCATCTGGGTGTATGGCCCGACGGTGGCCCTCTACGCCATCGCCTGCATCCTGACCCTGAGCCTGCAGGCACGCGGCCAGGTTACCCAGCGTGGGCGTGCGAGCATCGAGTCGCTGCTGGCAGGGATCCGCTTCATTCGTAGCCGCCCGGACATTCTTGGGGCCATTTCGCTGGACCTGTTCGCTGTGCTGCTGGGCGGTGCCACGGCGCTGCTGCCGGTGTTCGCCAAGGACATCCTGCTCACTGGCCCGCTGGGCCTGGGCCTGTTGCGCTCGGCGCCAGCGGTGGGGGCGTTGCTGATGTCGCTGTGGCTCGCGCGTTTTCCATTCGAGCGCAATGTCGGGCGGACCATGTTCACCGCAGTGGGTGTTTTTGGCGTGGCCACCATTGCCTTCGGCCTGTCCACCTCGTTCTGGTTTTCGCTGGCGGTGCTGGTGGTACTGGGCGCGGCAGACATGATCAGCATGGTCATCCGCAGTTCGTTCGTGCAACTGGAAACCCCCGATGAGATGCGCGGGCGGGTGAGCGCGGTGAACGGGCTGTTCATTGGTGCCTCAAATCAGCTCGGCGAGTTCGAGTCGGGGGTGACGGCGCACTGGTTTGGTACAGTGCCGGCAGTGGTGATGGGTGGGGTGGGCACGTTGCTGGTGACCGGGGTATGGATAAAACTGTTCCCTACACTGGCCAAGCGGGATCGGTTGCACAGCGGTTGATGGGTTGCCGGCCACAGGGCCAATACAGGCTACAGCGAACCCATTCCCCAACGGCCATAGGCCACCGCCGAGCATGCTGGTATGATGCGCGGCTTTTTTCCGCCCCACACAAAACCACGGCAAGCGGTACGGTCTGTGCTTTGCTGTTGGGGTCGATATATTCGTGGCGCCGGGCGCCTTGGGAGCGGGAATGCTGGAAAGGCTGTTTCAACTAAAAGCACACAACACCAACGTGCGCACCGAGATTCTTGCGGGCGTCACCACCTTCCTGGCCATGGCCTACATTCTGTTCGTCAACCCGAGCATCCTCGGCGAGACCGGCATGGACAAGGGGGCGATCTTTGTCGCCACCTGCCTGGCAGCCGCCATCGGCTCCACCACCATGGGCCTGATCGCCAACTACCCGATAGCCCTGGCCCCGGGCATGGGCCTGAACGCGTTCTTCACCTACACCGTGGTGCTGCACATGGGCCACACCTGGCAGGTGGCACTGGGTGCAGTGTTCCTGTCGGCGGTGATGTTCTTCCTGCTGTCGATCTTCCGTATCCGTGAATGGATCGTGAACAGCATCCCACTGCCGCTGCGCTCGGCAATTGCTGCCGGTATCGGCCTGTTCCTGGCGCTGATCGCCCTGCATAATGCCGGCATCGTCGTCGATAACCCGGCAACCCTGGTGGGCTTGGGTGACCTCAAGCAACCGGCCCCGATTCTCGCCACGCTGGGCTTTTTCCTGATTGTCGGCCTGGAAGCACTGAAAGTGCGCGGCGCCGTGCTGATCGGCATCCTGGCGGTGACCGTCGCGGCGATCGTGATGGGCGTGACGCCGTTCGGCGGCATCGTCTCCATGCCGCCATCGCTGGCCCCGACCTTCCTGCAGCTGGATATCGCCGGCGCGCTGGATGTGGGCCTGGTAAGCGTGATCTTCGCCTTCCTGTTCGTCGATCTGTTCGACAACTCCGGCACCCTGATCGGCGTGGCCAAGCGCGCCGGGCTGATGGGCAAGGACGGCCACATGCCGAAAATGGGCCGTGCGCTGATCGCTGACAGCACCGCGGCCATGGCCGGTTCGCTGCTGGGCACCTCGACCACCACCAGCTACATCGAATCCGCTGCCGGCGTCAGCGCCGGTGGCCGTACCGGCCTGACGGCCATCGTGGTCGCCGTACTGTTCCTGCTGGCGCTGTTCTTCGCACCGTTGGCCGGCAGCGTGCCGGCCTTCGCCACGGCCCCGGCGCTGCTGTTCGTTGCGGTGCTGATGGCCTCGGGCCTGGCGGAGATAAACTGGGACGACGTTACCGAAGCCGCACCGGTGGTGGTGACTGCCCTGGCCATGCCGCTGACCTACTCGATCGCCAACGGTATTGCCTTCGGCTTCATCGCCTGGACTGCAGTCAAGCTGATTTCCGGCCGCTACCGCGACCTGAACCCGGCGCTGGTGATCCTTTCCATCCTGTTCGTCATCAAGCTGGGCTGGTTCAACGCATGAGTGCTGCTTTCGACCCCTCCTCCTACGCCACCCAGCTGGACGCCAAGGTCGCCCGGCTGCGCGAGCTGCTGGCACCGTTCGGCGCACCAGAGCCGGCTGTTTTCGACTCGCCACGCGAGCACTACCGCCTGCGCGCGGAGTTTCGCCTGTGGCGCGAGGATGGCCAGCGCCACTACGCCATGTTCGCCCCGGGCGAGAAGCACAAGGCGATCCTGATCGACGACTTCCCGATTGCCAGCCTGCGCATCAACGAACTCATGCCGCGCCTGAAGGCAGCCTGGCAGGCCAGCGAAGCGCTGGGCAACCGCCTGTTCCAGGTGGAGTTCCTTACCACCCTGGCTGGCGACGCCATGATTACCCTGTGCTACCACCGCCCGTTGGATGAGGCCTGGGAAGTGGCTGCACGGCAGCTGTCCGAGGCGCTGGGCGTGAGCGTGATTGGCCGCTCCAAAGGCAAGCGCCTGGTGATCGGCCGCGACTACGCGGTGGAAAAACTCGACGTGGCTGGCCGTGTGTTCAGCTATCGCCAGCCAGAAGGCGCGTTCACCCAGCCTAACGGTGCCGTGAACCAGAAGATGCTGAGCTGGGCGTTCGAGGCAATGGGCGAGCGTGAGGACGACCTGCTGGAGCTGTATTGCGGCAACGGCAATTTCACCCTGCCACTGGCCAGCCGCGTGCGCCAGGTGCTGGCCACCGAGATCAGCAAGACGTCGGTCAATGCCGCGTTGAGCAACCTCGACGAAAACGCTGTGGCTAACGTGCGGCTGGTGCGCTTGTCGGCTGAAGAGCTGACCCAGGCGCTGAACGAGGTGCGGCCGTTCCGCCGGCTGGAAGGCATTGACCTGAAAGCCTATGACTTCGGTACGGTGTTCGTCGACCCGCCGCGTGCGGGTATGGACCCGGATACCTGCGAGCTGACCCGGCGTTTCGAGCGGATCCTGTACATCTCGTGCAACCCGGAAACGCTGGCGCAGAACATTGCTCAGCTGCAAGATACCCACCGTATCGAACGCTGCGCGCTGTTCGATCAATTCCCGTACACGCACCATATGGAAAGCGGCGTGCTGCTGGTCCGGCGCTGATCCGCGCTGCACTGGGGCCTGGCTGGCCCCAGCGCAGCTTGCCAGGAGAGTGATGCCGATGGACCAGTTCAGTGCCATGCAGTCTTTCCGCCGGGTGGTCGATCTCGGCAGTTTCAGCGCCGCTGCCAGTCAGGCGGGGGTCTCGCATACCGTCCTGTCACGCCAGGTAAAGCAGCTTGAACGCCACCTCGGCGCGCAATTGCTCACCCGAACCACGCGCCGCTTGCACCTCACCGAAGCCGGCACATTGTTCTATCGCCATTGCGTGCAGATTCTCGAACAGATGCAGGCGATGAGCCTGGAATTGTCGGAGCATCAGCAACAGCCCACTGGCACCTTGCACCTGGGCGTGGCCACAGCCTTTGGTGAACTGGAGCTGGGTCGCTGGCTACCGGATTTTGTCGAGCGCCATCCCCTGTTGCAGATCGAGCTGCACTGCAGCGACCGCTTCGTCGACCTTCTCGAGGCGGAAATTGATGTGTGCTTGCGGGTCACCGACCAGTTACCGAACTCCAGCCTGGTGGCGCGCCGGCTGACGGGCAGCGAGGTGTTGCTGGTAGCAGCCCCGGGTTATCTGCAGCGACACGGCACACCGGCTACGCCCGACGAACTCACTGGCCACCCCCTGCTCGGCTATAGCCAGCTACCGCACCCACAGCGCCTGCAACTGACCAACACCCAAGGCGAACAGCGCGACATCCTCATGCCCCGACGCCTGAGTGCTAATTCGCCGATGGCCCTGCGCGCTGCCGCCATAGGCGCCCTCGGCATCGCCAGCTTCGACCGCTTCATCGTCCACGATGCCCTGCAGAACGGGCGGCTGGTACCGGTGCTGGAAGGCTGGAAACTGCCAGCGCGCACGCTTTACGCGGTTTATCCACAGAGCCGCTACCTGCCGCCCAAGGTGCGCGCATTGCTGGATTACGTACAGGCGTACTATTCACAAGCGAGGTGGGAAAATTGATTTGTGCGCGATTGACACAAGTCATGGCTGGTTCTGCCCGTATTTGTGCCCTGAACGGTGAGTTAGCCTTTCGTTGACCATCACTCAACAAAGGTACTCCAGCATGAAAGCAGTGCAGGCATTCATCGCAGCGTTGGCACTCGGCACCTTGCCAGTTGGCGCCAACGCGGCACAACCAGTCGTTTCAGTCACCGACCACACGGCCTTGAACTGGCAGGACGTGCCCAATACCAATGGCGCTGTCAGCTTCGCCAACGTTGAAGGCGATATCTTCGGCAAGGGGCCCTACTCGGCCTATGTGAAATTCAGCAAAGGCACCGACAACGGCCTGCACCAGCACAGCCAGTCACTGCCGACGGTCGTGCTGAAGGGGACCTTCTATGCGGTGATCGACGGCAAGCGCATCGAGTATCCGGCAGGCGCCTATTACAATCTGCCGGCCGGGTTGATACATGAAAGTGGCTGCACGGCGGCTGCCGATTGCGTGCTGTTTCAACATCAGGCGGGTGCGTTCGACCTCAAACCCGTTGCAGGCTGAGGCATCGGGGCCGCTTGGCGGCCCCGACGTCTACATCAAAAGTCGAAGAACACCGTCTCGCCTTCCCCCTGAATACGGATATCAAAGCGATACGCCGTTTTCCCGTCCACTTCACAGCGCTTGGCAATCAGCGTCTCGCGGCGCTGCGGCTGCTCGATCAGGTTGAGCACCGGGCACTTGGCATTGAGGGGCGCTTCATCATCGAAATACAGGCGCGTGTGCAGGTGGATGTTGATGCCACGGGCAAACAGGCTGATGTTGATGTGCGGCGCCATCGGTACGCCAGCGGCATTGTTCACCACGCCGGGCTTGACCGTGTACAGCGTCCACTCACCGGCGTCGAAGGTGGTGGCGGTGCGGCCGAAGCTGTTGAACGCGTTTTCCAGGTTGTAGGCATCCTGATACTCGCCGTTGGCGTCGGCTTGCCACACTTCCAGGAACGAGTCGCGCACCAGGTGGCCGTTGCCGTCGTAGACATGGCCGATCAGCTGAATGTGCTCACCCGGGGCGTCGGGCTTGGCCAGGCGGTTCCAGATTTCCTGGTCACGGGTAGGGTTGCCGGCCGCTTCCAGGGCCAGGCCGATGTGCACGTAGGGGCCGGCAGTCTGCGAAGGGGTTTCCGGCAGCAGTTCGATTGGCATGGCGGGGTCCTCAGCAGTTTTCGAAGTGGGTCTTGCGCTGGCCGCGCAGCACGATGTCGAAGCGGTAGGCCAGGCAGTCCATCGGGTTGGCGTTGCTCATGTCGAGCTTGGCAATCAACTGCTGCACGGCTTGCGGGTTGGCGATCGACTTGACGATCGGGCACATCGGGATCAGCGGGTCGCCTTCGAAATACAGCTGGGTGATCAGCTTGGTGGCGATCGACGGGCCGCTGATGGCGAAGTGGATGTGCGCCGGGCGCCAGTCGTTCGGGCCGTTGCGCCACGGGTACGGGCCCGGCTTGATGGTGCGGAAGCTGTAGTAGCCGTCACGGTCGGTCAGGCAGCGGCCGACACCGCCGAAGTTGGGGTCCAGCGGTGCCAGGTAGCGGTCGTTCTTGTGGCGGTAGCGGCCACCGGCGTTGGCTTGCCACATTTCCACCAGGGTATTGGGCACAGGCTTGCCGTACTGGTCCACAACGCGGCCGGCAACGATGATGCGCTCACCGATCGGCAGGCCGCCGTTATTGAAATTCAGCAGCAGGTCATGGTCATGGGCACCGAAGCCCAGGTGGGAAAAATCCGGGCCGGTGGTTTCGCTGATCGATTGCGGAATGCTGACCAGCGCCTGGCGCGGCGAGCGGGCAACGGAGGTCTTGTAGTCGGGGGTGAGGGCTTTGGGGTGCCAGTTGCGATCACGGATCACGAAGCGGCTGTTGTCCTGGGCGGGCATGCCGGTTTCCTCTCTTGGAATTATGGAGATGCACAGGCGGGCTTATTGAACCCTTCGCGGGCAAGCCCGCTCCTACATACAGTTTCCGGCATGTCGCGCGCGGTGAATATTGAAATGAGGCACTTCAAACATATCCATTTGGTTATGCATGACCACCTGGACCTAACACCCGCTGCTGTCGTGAACTAATCTTTCACTTCTTGTTTCACGCTCGGGAGAGCACTCATGGAATGGCGAAAAGGCCGACGCAGCGACAACGTGGTCGATGCCCGGGGCGAAGGTGGCGGTGGGGGCGGCATGCGCTTTGGCGGCGGCAAGGGCCTGGGCCTGGGGGCGATCCTGCTGATCGTCGGCATCGGCTGGTTGACCGGGCAGGACCCGCTGCAGATCCTCGGCCAGTTGGCCGGCCAGGTGGAGCAGCAGCAGACCCAGACCGCGCCAAGCGGTGCTGGCGCCAAGGCGCCACCGGCCAACGATGAACAGGCCCAGTTCGTGGCCTCGATCCTGGGCGATACCGAGGACACCTGGAAGGCATTGTTCGCCGAAGCAGGCAAACAGTACCGCGACCCCAAGCTGGTGCTGTTCAGTGGCCAGGTCAATTCGGCCTGCGGCGCTGCCTCTGCGGCCGTGGGGCCGTTCTATTGCCCGGCCGACCAGCGCGTGTACCTGGACATGTCGTTCTTCCGCGAAATGGAAACCCGTTTCGCCGCGGCTGGCGACTTTGCCCAGGCCTACGTCATCGCCCACGAAATTGGCCACCACGTACAGACCTTGCTGGGGGTTTCGGCCAAGGTCGACGCCGCCCGCCGCAGTGGTCAGCGCATGGAGGGCGACAATGGGTTGCTGGTACGCCAGGAACTGCAGGCGGACTGCCTGGCGGGTGTCTGGGCCTACCAGGCACAGAAGCGCCTGAACTGGCTGGAGCCGGGCGATGTAGAGGAGGCGCTGAACGCTGCCAACGCCATTGGCGATGACCGCCTGCAACAGCAAGGGCGCGGCCGTGTGGTGCCGGACTCATTTACCCATGGCACCTCGGCCCAGCGCGTACGCTGGTTCAAGACCGGGTTTGCCGAAGGTGAAGTGGACCGCTGCGACACCTTCAGTGCCCGTAGCCTCTGATACCTCGCCAACAGGCTGCTGCGTCACCGCTGGAACCCTGGGGCCGCTTCGCGGCCCTTTCCCACCGGTCCGGCGCACCGGCAAGGCCGCGCCTACAAAAACCCGCACGCTTTTTTTTGCTGAAAAAGCGTTTCAGCTTCCCGCAGCATTGCCGATAACCCCTGCATGAATCAGCGGGCATCCAGAACAATAACGCCTGGCGATCGAACATCAAAAGAGCGAAAACTATTTCTGGAGTGCGTGCATGAACAGCTGGTTTGCCAACATCAGCGTCAACCTCAAACTGGGCCTGGGCTTCGGCCTGGTGCTTGTCCTCACCGGCCTGCTGGCCCTGACTGGCTGGACCAGCCTGGGCAGCCTGATCGACCGTAGCAACTGGATGAGCGACATCGGCCAGTTGAACAAAGACCTGACCGACCTGCGCGTGGCCCGCCTGCAGTACATGATCGCCAATGGCGACGATGCCGCGGCCGCCAACACCCAGGCCAAGCTGAACGCCTTCAGCAAGCAGCAGGCCTACCTGGCCAGTACCTTCAAAAGCCCCGAGAACGTCAAGCTGCTGGGTGAGCTGGGGGAAACCATCAGCGCCTACAAGCTGTCGCTGAACAAGATGCGCCAAGGCTACGACGCCACGCGCGCAGCGCGTAGCACCATGGACAGCTCGGCCGCCGGCGCCGACCAGGCCATGGACCTGCTCAGCCAGGAAGTCATGGCCCGCCCGGAAGCCGACAGCGTGCGCCTGGCCCAGTACCAACTGATCAGCCAGGCGCGCCAGCAGTTGCTGCAGGTGCGCATCGACGTGCGCGGCTACATTGCCGACAACAGTGCCAGCAACGAGCAGGCCGCCCTGCGCCAGCTGGATGCGGCACTGGCCAATGTCGACAACCTCAAAGGCCAGATGCCGGGTGAAAGCACACGCCTGCAGCAACTGGAAAGCGCGGTACGGGCCTACCGTGATGCCGTACGCCAGTTCCGCGATGCGGTCGCCAGCATCACCACCGCGCGTGCGGAAATGACCGTACAGGGTGCCGATATCGTCAAGCGCAGCGATGCGCTGTACCAGATCCAGCTGCAGCGTCGCGACGTCGAAAGCAGCCAGGCACGCAGCCTGCAGGCCATCGCCACGCTGCTGGCATTGCTGGTCGGCGTGCTGGGCGCGGTGGTGATCACCCGGCAGATCACCCGCCCGTTGCGCGAAACGCTGCTGGCGGTGGAAAAGATCGCCAGTGGCGACCTGACCCAGCAACTGCGCGTCACCCGCCGCGACGAATTGGGCGTGCTGCAGCAAGGCATCGCGCGCATGGGTACCACCTTGCGCGAGCTGATCAGCGGCATCCGCGACGGCGTGACCCAGATCGCCAGCGCTGCCGAAGAACTGTCGGCAGTGACCGAACAGACCAGTGCCGGGGCCAATAGCCAGAAGGTCGAAACCGACCAGGTGGCCACCGCCATGCACGAAATGGCCGCCACCGTGCAAGAAGTGGCGCGCAATGCCGAACAGGCTTCGCACGCCGCCACCGGTGCCGACGAGCAAGCCCGCGCCGGCGACCGTGTGGTCGGTGAAGCGATCGGCCAGATCGAGCGCCTGGCCCAGGACATGCACCGCTCCACTGAAGCCATGAGCCTGCTGCAACAGGAAAGCCAGAAAATCGGCAGCGTGATGGACGTGATCAAGTCGGTGGCAGAACAGACCAACCTGCTGGCGCTGAACGCGGCGATCGAGGCGGCGCGGGCGGGTGAAGCCGGGCGCGGCTTCGCCGTGGTGGCCGATGAAGTACGCGGCCTGGCGCAGCGCACGCAAAAGTCCACCGAAGAGATCGAAGAGCTGATTGCCGGCCTGCAGCAGGGTACCCAGCAAGTGGCCAGCGCCATGCAAGGCAGCCGTACCCTGACCGACAGCAGCGTGGAACTGGCGCGCAAGGCCGGGGCCTCGCTGGAAAGCATTACCAGCACGGTGTCGGGCATTCAGTCGATGAACCAGCAGATTGCCGCGGCCGCAGAGCAGCAGAGTGCGGTGGCCGAGGAGATCAGCCGCAGCATCCTCAATGTGCGCGATGTGTCTGAGCAGACGGCGGCGGCCAGCAATGAAACGGCAGCGTCCAGCGTCGAACTGGCGCGCCTGGGTGGGCAGTTGCAGACGCTGGTCAGCCAGTTCCGCGTCTGACTGCAAGCCCTGGGACCTCTGAGCGGCCCAGCGCCGGCAAGCCAGGCTGCCACAGCAACGGTGCAGGATCAGAAACAGCGCCGTACCTGTGGGAGATTCTATGGTTCCTGGCAAGGGTAGCCGCTGCATCTTCAGTGCCTGTGAGATTGAGCGCCGCCCGCGCGGCGCATCGCGAGCTGCGCTCGCTCCTTGTATGTTGTGACTGGCCTGGCGGGAGAAGTTATTCTCGTCAGGCTGAAGAAGCA
>NZ_CAMZMX010000072.1:0-14285 GCF_947311875.1 Pseudomonas sp. PARCl1 | reverse complement strand
TCGCCGATGGTAGTGTGGGGTTTCCCCATGTGAGAGTAGGTCATCGTCAAGATTCATTTCGCAAAACCCCTATCTGCGCATGCAGGTAGGGGTTTTGTCTTTAAGTAGGAACTACAGAGATTCGCAGGCACGTTCCAGTGACGGGCCAGCACACAGAATTTCTTGACGACCATAGAGCATTGGAACCACCTGATCCCATCCCGAACTCAGCAGTGAAACGATGCATCGCCGATGGTAGTGTGGGGTTTCCCTATGTGAGAGTAGGTCATCGTCAAGATTCAAACCCAAAGCCCCTGTCTGCAATGCAGACAGGGGCTTTGTCTTTTCAGGTACAGGGGCTGCGGTGAAAGTGCCAAACAGCCCTGGCCATTTGCCTAGAACTGATAACTCAGTGTTGCACTCACATTGCGCTCTTCACCCATGTAGCAGTAGTTCAGGCTGGCACATGAAGTGATGTAGCTTTCATTGGTGAGGTTATTGGCGTTCAGGCGCACATCTACACCGGTCAGGCCGACCTTGCCCAGGTCATAGCCCACGGAAGCATCGAACAGCGTGTAGGAGGGCACCTTCATGCTGTTTTCCGCATCCACCCAGCTGTAGCCCACATAACGCACGCCGCCGCCCAGCCGCAGGCCATCCAGGGCCCCTTGGTGGAAGTTGTAGTCAGCCCATAGCGAGAGCATCTGCTTTGGCGCCTGAGTCGGCGAGTTGCCCTTGTTGTCCAGGTTGCCCGACACCAGGCTCGGCATCGACTTGGAATACTCGATATCGGTAAAGGTGTAGCCACCCAGCAGCTTCAGGCTGTCGCTGAGCTGCACATGTGCCTCCAGCTCCAGGCCCTGCGAGCGCACTTGACCTACGGCGCGATAGAAGTCTTCGTTCGGTTGTTTCGACGCCAGGTTCTCTTGCTCGATGCGGAATACCGACGCGGTGAACAAATTGTCGCTGCCGCTGGGTTGATACTTGATGCCCGCCTCCCACTGCGTACCCTCGGTAGGTGCCAGAGGCCGGCCATCCTGATCGGAGACGGTATTCGGGTTGAATGACTCCGAGTAACTGACATAGGGCGCAATGCCATTTTCGAACAGGTAAAGCACGCCGGCACGCGTTGTGAACTTAGAGCGTTGGTCATTCACCTTGGTATCACTGTCACGGTTCTGTTCGGACACCTTCACCCAGTCCTGACGCAGCCCCAGGGAAAAGCGCCACTGATCAAGCTCCACCAGATCCTGTAGGTATACCCCCGTTTGCTGCAAACGGCGCTGATAGCGGTTTTCTCCCAGCAGCTGCAGGTTGCCATTACCGTACTGCGGGTTGCCGGCGTCCAACGGGTTTACGGTACCGTAACGCCATTCAACGTCAGCTTTGCGTCGCTGGTAGTCCGTGCCCATTAGCAGGGTGTGCTTGGCGGCGCCGGTGAAGAATTCTGCCTGCAGCATGTTATCGATGATGTACGAATGCAGCCGCTCGTCGCCGCCGGTGTAGGCGCGGTTCAGGATATTGCTTTCGGCATCTGCCCAACCGGCGGAATAAACCTGGTCCATCGACACATCGGAATCCTGGTAACGGAAGTTCTGCCGAGCGGTGAAGATGTCATTGAAGCGGTGCTCGAACTGATAGCTGAACGACTGTTGCGTGCGTTCGTAGCTGTCGATACCCGTTTCGCCTTCAAAGAAGTGATCGGAAAGGCGCAAACCATTACGCGGGTGCAGCATGCCGTCTGCCGGGTTACCGCCGTGGTAGCCGCCGTTGGGGTCGTGCTGCAGATAGGCCTGCAAGGTCAGCGAAGTATCTTCGCTGAAGTCCACGCTGATCGCGGGAGCAATGGCGTAGCGTTCTTCCTTGTTGTGGTCGAACTGCGTATCAGAGGCATCCGCCAGGCCCGTCAGGCGATAGGCGATACGCTGGTCTTCATCCACTGGGCCGCTGAAATCGAAGCCCATGCCGCGCTGGCCCTGGGTGCCGACCGTAGCTTGTACCTGATGGTAGGCGGAAAACAGCGGTTTCTTGGTGGTCAACGCGACCAACCCACCTGGTGAGCTGCGGCCGTACAGAACCGAGGACGGCCCCTTGAGGATGTCGATGCGCTCCAGGAAATACGGGTCCACCTGCATGGTGCTATAGGTGCCGTTGTCGCCCATGGATTTGAGCCCGTCGACGTAGATGTTGTCTACCGAGCCGTCGTTGAAGCCGCGCATCGCCACATAGTCATAGCGGTGCGTGGCACCGTAGGGGTTGGTTAGCACCCCGGGCGTATAGCGCATGGCCTGGGCGACGGTCTGTGACCCTTGGTCGTCGATCTGCTGGCGGGTCACCACAGATACCGATTGCGATGTTTCCACAAGCGGCATGCTGGTCTTGGTCGCCACTTGGCTGTGGGTCGCGTTATAGCCCTCGGTGCTACCCAGCGCATTACCCAGGCTGAAACCGCGGACGTCGGTGTCTGGTAACGACAACGCTGCGCCCAGCGGCTGCGCTTGCAACACGTAGCTGTGCCCCCCTTGGCTGACAGCGCGCAAACCACTGCCATTGAGGAGTTGGCGCAGAGCCTGTTCGGTGGCGTATTGCCCATTGAGGCCACTGGACTGCAAACCGTTGGTGAGCTGCGGCGTGCTCGACAGTGTGATGCCGGCTTGGCGGGCGAACTGGCTGAGCACATCGTCCAGCTGGCCTGCAGGTATGGAATAGTGCTGGCTGACCTGGGCTGTTTCCGCCGCCATGGCGGCCAGTGGAATAGTACTCAGGCCCAGGGCCGTGCCAAGTGCAGCTGCCCGCACTGCATTGCGTAACAATGCTGAGTGCAAGACAGGTCGAAAATCATTCGCGTTGAGTGTGCATACGTGCACGGTGTCGTTAGACATGTTCAAGTCCGTAGGGCTGTTGAGGGCGGAAGGTGTTGCTTACTGTCCTAGCCGGACTGCCATTCAAAACCCGCCAAAATACCTGGCACCGCCCTACGGCCACACCTGCATGTGCCGCCTGCTCAAGCCAGGCTTTCCACGCGTACCCACCAGCGTGTGCGTTGGCGCAGCCTCACTGGCAGCGTCTGGGGGAGTAGCTGCAGCAAAAGCTCCGGGTCTTCAAGGCGGAAGACCCCTGAGAGGCGCAAGCCGGCAACCGCTTCGCTGCAACCCAGGTAACCACGGCGATAGCGGCTGACCTGCGCGAGGAAGTCCGCCAGGCGCATGTCCCGGGTAACGATCAGCCCCTCGCTCCAGGCCATTGCGTCCATGTCCACGTGCTGCAGACGCTGCGCACCCTGTGCGTCCAGGCGCCAGTTCTGGCCGCTTTCGATCCACTGCAGCGGGCCGGTACCAGGCTGGTGAATCGCTACCCTGCCAGTGCCGACGCTGACGTGCGTACAGTCGCTGTCCTGGCGTACCACGAAGTGCCCGGCAAACCCTTCAAGCAAGGCATCGCGGCTTTGTACCAGCAGGGGGCGCTGCGCCGTGGTTGCCTGGCCGCAGGTAATCATCATTTCCCCCTGCTTCAGGCGAACCAGTCGCTGCTGCTCGTCGAAGGCCAGGTCCACGGCACTGTCTGTATTGAGTTGCATCAGGGTGCCATCTGGCAGCGTGAAGCTGCGGCGTTCACCCATGCTCGTGGCGTAGTCGGCGGTCCAGTAGCTGAGCCCATCCAGGTCTCGGCCCAGCCATGCCGCTGCGCCGACCATGGCCGTGCCACCCAGCAGTTTCAGCGCCTGGCGACGGTGCAGCCGACGCTGGCTGGTTTCAAGGGTCTGCAAGGCCAAACCGGCACCGGGAATGCCGCGCAGGTCGAGATCCTGGTGCATCTGCATCACCCGTTGCCAGGCTTGCTCATGCTCTTGGCGGGCCGCGCGCCACTGCACGCATTGCTGTTGCAGGGCGGCATCATGCCCGTTCTCGCGCAGCCTCAACATCCAGTGAATGGCCTGCTTGACCGCTTGTGTTCCGGGTTGTGCAGCAGCCATGGCGTCAGCATTCATCCTGATAGCGCAGCACGTAGCAGTGGTAGAGCGCATCGGCGATGTAGCGCTCCACGGTACGCACGGAGATACCCATCTGGTCAGCGATGACCTGGTGCTTCAGCCCCTCGCACTGGGCGAGCAGGAAAGCCCGGCGCACTTTGGGTTTCAGGCCATCGAGCATGCGCGCGATGCGCTCCAGCAACTCCAGCAACAGTTCGCGGGTTTCAGCCGCAGGCGCCAATGCTTCTGGCAGATGGGACAAGGCCTCGAGGTACGCCTTGTGTAGCTCCTCGCGACGCCAATGATCGATCACCAGCCCGCGTGCAACTTTGCGCAGAAACGCACGTGGCGTGTTCAAGTGCAGTTGCTCACGGCGCTGTAACAGGCGAACGAAGGTGTCCTGGGCCAGGTCGGCAGCATCAGCGGCGTTGCCCAGCTGGCTGCGCAGCCAGGCATGCAGCCAGCCGTGGTGGTCACTGTAAAGCGTTTGCACGGAGTCGTCGCTGGGCATGTGCGAGGTATCAACAATGGACATTAATGATAATTAGTCTCATTGTTGGCGGTGGCGCCATAATTTGCAACCTGTGCGTTTTCCAGCGGCGCATTGGCGGGCGCACACTAGTGTCGCGGTTGGCCATCCAGGTATTTGCGGATCACCCTTGCGCCGCTGTTCAGGTGTCGCTCCAGCACGGCAATGGCTTCTTCGACGTGCTTGTCACTGGCTGCGTTGACCAATGCGTTGTGATCATCCTGGGTGAGCTTGCCCAGCCCCATGGAGGAGAGGTGGAAGCGCAAAAAGCGTTCCTCCTCGTTGAGCTCGTCTTCGATCAGGCGTAGCAACTTCTTGTTTTTTGCCTTGCTGTACAAGGCCATGTGCAACAGACGGTTTAGCCGGCCGATTTCAGCGTGGCGGGTTTCATTCTCCAACTGCTGGATGTAGCCGCGTGCCTGGGCGATGTCGCTGGGCTCCAGCAACGGGATGGACTGGCGTAGCGCCTCGCTCTCAAGCAGTATGCGCAGCCCGTAGGTGTCTACCGCGTCCTCGCCGATCAAGGGCGCAACCACGGCGCCCTTGTGCATTTCCACTTTCAGCAGTGATTGCGCTTCCAGCTGGCGCAAGGCTTCGCGTACAGGCATGCGGCTCACCCCGAACAAGCTGGCCAGCTCTTGCTGGCGCACGGCGGTGCCAGGGGGCAAGCGACCGTCGAGAATGGCACTGCGCAGGCGTTCTTCGATCACGCCACGAGCCTGGTGCGGCAACAGTTGCTCGCTGGCCAACACATTGCTCAGTTTGAGTTTCTCGGCCACGTAAAGCCTGCCTTAACGATGACTAAAGTTGGATCCAATTACACTAGTAACTGCCTGTCAGGGTGTCAAACTCGGTCGATAGCGCCAGTAGCACCCCACAAGGCGCGGCTATGGTGGATGAAGTCGCCTGCCAAAGGAAGCAGCCTATAAAAGGATATAGTCATAAAGAGGGTGCAAGCTGACCAGCGGGTGGATGATTGCAGGGTGCCATTGTCTTTTGCCTTGGCAAGCCCCACCATCGCTGCTTTCGACTGGCCTGAACAGGGCTTCGCAGTGGCGATATCCTGGATGCTCAAACGCCTTGTGCGACCTGCCTTCCTTGCCGTGCTGCTGGGCGGTCTGCTGCTGGGCGGCTTGCACGCGGATTGGGACTTTTCCCAGATCAGCCGCAAGTCCCAGGCTTTGTATGGCCCGCTGGGCGCGGGGCAGGGTCGTATCGACGCCTGGCAGCGCCTGATGGCAACGCAGGCCCAAGGCAGCGAGCTGGAACGGTTGCAGGTGGTGAACCGCTTTTTCAACCAGCAACTGCGTTATGTCGAGGACATCGACCTGTGGCAGGAGGTCGATTACTGGGCCACACCGGTGCAGGCACTCATCAAAGGGGCCGGTGACTGCGAGGACTACGCCATAGCCAAGTATTTCAGCTTGCGGCGCATGGGTATTGCCAGCGAAAAGCTGCGTATCACCTACGTCAAGGCGTTGCGGCAGAACCGAGCGCACATGGTCCTGACCTATTATTCAAGCCCACAGGCCCAGCCATTGGTCCTCGATAGCCTGATGGACGCCATCAAACCTGCCAGCCAACGAACCGACCTGTTGCCGGTCTATGCCTTCAATGGCGAGGGGTTGTGGCTGACGGGGGCCGCAGGCAACAAAAAGGTCGGTGATACCAAGCGGCTTTCCCGCTGGCAGGATTTGCTGAAGAAAATGCAGGCCGAAGGCTTCCCGGCCGAACCGGTCTATTGAAGGAGCACAGATGTCACTGTTCAAACAATTGCTGTTGGCCATTTGCCTGTTCCTGGTGGTCGCCTTCAGTGGCAGTTTCATGGTCAGCCTGGAAAGCTCACGCAGCCAGTATGTCAACCAGCTGCGCTCGCATGCCCAGGATGCGGCGACCGCGCTGGCGCTGTCGCTGACGCCGAACATCGACGACCCGGCGATGGTCGAGCTGATGGTCAGCTCAATCTTCGACAGTGGTTACTACGCAAGCATCAAAGTTGTCGACTTGGGCTCAAATGCGGTACTGGTGGAGCGCCACGCCGAGCCGGACCCCGGCGGCGTGCCACAGTGGTTCGTGCGCTTGATCGGCCTTGAAGCCGCAGGTGGCGATGCCATCGTCAGCCGCGGCTGGCAGCAGGCCGCGCGCGTCGAAGTGGTCAGCCATCCGATGTTCGCCATCGCCAAACTTTGGCAGAGCGCTCTGGGCAGCTTGGGTTGGCTGCTGTTGTGTGGTGCCGCCAGTGCCGTGCTCGGTGCCTTGTTATTGCGCCGCCAGCTGCGCCCGCTGGACTATATGGTCGAGCAGTCCCATGCCATTGCCCGCCGCGAATTCCTGAGCCTGCCAGAGCTGCCGCGTACCCCGGAGCTGCGCCGGGTCGTGCAGGCCATGAACCAGATGGTTGAAAAGCTCAAGGCGCTGTTTACCGAACAGGCCGAGCGCAGTGAGCGGCTGCGGGCAGAGTCCTACCAGGACAGCCTCACCGGGCTGTCCAACCGCCGTTATTTCGAGATGCAGCTGAACACCCGGGTCAGTAATCTGGAAGAGGCCCGCGCCGGCTACTTGCTGCTCTTGCGGGTACAAGGCCTGGCCGGTTTGAACGCCCGCCTGGGCGGTCAGCGCACCGACCAGTTGCTACAGGCGGTGGGGGAGCAGTTGCGCCGTACCTGTGCCAGTTTCCCGGAAACCAAAGACCTGATTTCCCGCAGCCGCGGCGGCGAGTTCGCCGTATTGGCGCCGAGCATGGTGCATGAAGAGGCGGTACAGCTTGCCCAGGCGCTGGAAGCGACCCTGCTCAGCCTGCATGAAACCGGCGCCAGTGATGTTCACCCGGTGGCCTGCATCGGCCTTGCACCCTATAGCCCTGGTGACGCGCCACAGGCGCTGCTCAAGCTCGCCGACGAAGCCCTGGCCCGCGCCGAGAACCAGCCAACCCCTGGGTGGGTGTGCCTTGAACAAGGCGTTGCCGCCGTAGCAGCGGACAGCCAGCATGCGTGGCACGAGCGCCTGGACCAGGCTTTCAACAATGGCCGCTTCGAGTTGTTCTTCCAACCGGTGGTGGACACCGCCACAGCGCAACGGGTACTGCACCACAAGGTGATTTCGCGCTTGCAGGACGGGCAGGGCGAGGCCTTGCCCGCAGGGCGCTTCCTGCCTTGGCTGGAACGCTTTGGCTGGATGCCGCGGCTGGACGTACTGGTACTGGAGAACGTACTGGCCCACCTGCGCGGGCACGATCAGGTGGTGGCGCTCAACCTCTCCGCAGCCACCCTTGGCGACGCCAAGGCGCTGCAGCGGGTCTTCGAGCTGCTAGGCCAGAACGCAGCATTGGGCCCGCGCCTGGTGTTCGAAATCGGCGAAGAGCAACTGCCTGACCAGGCCGCCCTGGAACAGCTCACCCGACGGCTGCACGGGCTAGGCTTCGGCCTGGCGCTGCAGCGTTTCGGCGGGCGCTTCAGCATGATTGGCAACTTGGCCCATCTGGGCTTGGCCTACCTCAAGATCGACGGCAGCTACATCCGTAACATCGACCACGAGCAGCACAAGCGGCTGTTCATCGAAGCGATCCAGCGGGCCGCGCACAGCATTGATTTGCCATTGATCGCAGAACGGGTCGAGACCGAAGGGGAGCGAAAGGTACTGCAGGAGATGGGCGTAGGCGGAATACAGGGGCAGCTGGTTGGCGAGCCTGCGCCCTGGCGCTGATCGCATCAGGGAGGGAGCAGCCTGGTGTTGTGAAAGGGCCGCAGTGCGGCCCCTGTCGCGACGCAAGGCCGCTCTTGCTGTTAGCCCTCACAGCCCTTGATCAGCGCTCGCGCAGTGCTTCCGAACGTGCCTTCATGATCGGCTTGAGCAGGTAGCTCATGATGGTCTTCTTGCCGGTCATGATATCCACCGTTGCCACCATGCCTGGGATGATCAGCAGGGGCTTCTCATCGGTGCCCAGGTGGCTGCGATCAGTGCGCAGCTTGATCAGGTAGTACGTGGTCTTCTTGTCTTCATCTGTGATGGTGTCGGCACCGATCTGCTCCAGCTTGGCCTTGAGCCCGCCATAGATGGTGTAGTCATAGGCTGTGAATTTGACTGTGGCTTCCTGGCCAGGGTGCAGGAATGCGATGTCCTTGGGCAGGATCTTCGCCTCGATCACCAGCGTGTCGTCCAGCGGTACCACTTCGATGATGTCGCTACCTGGCTGGATAACCCCGCCAATGGTGTTCACCAGCAGCTGCTTGACGATACCTCGCACGGGCGAGGTCACCAGCGTGCGGTTTACCCGGTCGTCCAGCGCTTTGCTGGTTGCGGTGGCCTTGTTCAGCTCGGTGCGCGCTTCGTTCAACTGGGTCAGCGCTTCACTGCGGAACTTGCCGCGGGTCTCTTCGATCTTGCTCTGCACCTCGCGGATGGCCGCCTCTGCGCGAGGAATGGCCAGTGCCGTGGAGTCCAGCTGACCACGGTTTTCCACTTCGGCACGGCGCAGGCGCAGCACCTCGACCTGGGAAATCGCGCCGGTGGCCACCAGCGGTTCAGACATGCTGATTTCCTTTCGCAGCAACTCCAGGCTGTTGGCGTACTGGGCGCGCTTGGAGCTGTATTCGCGCAGTTCCTGCTGGCGCTGGACCAACTGCTGCTGCAAGCCGCCAATCTCGTCCTGCAGCTGCTGGCGCCGGCTCTGGTACAGCGACTCTTCGCTGGCAGCCTGGCTGGGTGCCGCCTTGCGCAAGGCTTCGTCGATTTTCAGTGGGCTGTCCTGCACCTCTGCACTCAGGCGCTCGACACGCAGGGCCATGGCCAGTCGGTCGGCCTCGGTTTCACCCACGTTGGAGGCGAAGCGGGTTTCATCCAGACGCAATAGCGGCTGGCCCACTTCGACAATCTGCCCTTCCTTGGCGAAGATCTCGGCGACGATGCCACCCTCCAGGTTCTGGATTTTCTGCACCTTGGACGACGGAATGGCCTTGCCTTCACCCCGGGTGACCTCGTCAATGGGGGCCACGCTGGCCCACACGATCAGGAACACGAAAAACAGGATGACGCCCCAGATAGTCAGCCGCACCACCCGTGGGGCATCCTCGATCAGGGCCTTGTTGACCTCTGGCAGCGGTTGGCCGCCCAGTGACTCGGAGCCTTTGAAATAGCGCCGCAAGCTATCCTTGAACTGCCCGATATCCAGCTTATGCAACACTGATCTGCCCCTTCTTCAGCGCGTCCATGACCGCGGCTTTCGGGCCGTCGGCGACAATCTGCCCGCGATCGATCACGATCAAGCGGTCTACCAGCGACAGCAGCGAGGCACGGTGGGTGACGAGCAGTACTGTCTTGCCTTCCACCACCGCCTGCAAACGTTGCTTGAGGCGCTCTTCACCGGTGTTGTCCATGGCACTGGTGGGTTCGTCCAGCAGCAGGATCTGCGGGTTGAGCAGCAGCGCACGGCCCAGGGCAACGTTCTGCCGCTGACCGCCGGACAGGTTCTGCCCGCGTTCGCCTACCTGCAGCTCATAGCCGTCCGGGTGCAGCCGGGCGAATTCATGTACGCCAGCCAGTTCAGCGGCCTGCAGGATCAGTTCGTCCTCGATGTAACGCGCACCGCTGACCAGGTTGTCACGCAGGGTGCCCGCCAGCAGTTGGATATCCTGCGGGACGTAGCCGATGTTATGGCGCAATTCGCTGACGTCGATCTGGCGGATGTCCACACCGTCCACCAGCAGCGACCCGCCGTCGGCCTCGTACAGGCCGACGATGAGCTTGGCCAGTGAACTCTTGCCCGAACCACTGCGGCCGATGATGCCGACCTTTTCGCCGGGGCGTATGGTCAGGTTGATGTTCTTCAGCGCCATGTTCTGCTGGTTCGGGTAGGTGAAGTCGACCCCACGAAACTCCACGCTGCCCTGCAGTACCTTGCGGCTCAGTGGGCGCTCTTCGAAATTGCGCTCTTGCGGCAGCTCCATCATGTGGTCCGTGGAGACCATGGTCACCTTGGCTTGCTGGTATCGCGCGAGCAGGCCGTTGAGCTGGCCCAGCGGGCCCAGGGCACGGCCGCTGAGCATGTAGCACGCTACCAGGCCACCCATGCTGAGGTTGCCGTCGATGATCAGGTACACGCCGACGCAGATCATTGCCACGCCTGCCAACTGCTGTATCAGCAGGGTGATGTTCATCGCCAGGCTCGACAGCACCTTCACACGCAGCTCCAGACGGCTGAGGGTGCCAAGGGTCTGCTCCCACATGTATTGGCGTTCGCTTTCGGCATTGTTGACCTTGACCGCATCCAGGCCGGCCAATGTCTCGATCAGGCTGGACTGGCGCTCAGAGGCTAGCGCCATGGTTCGCTCCATGGTTGCCATCAACGGCCGCTGCAGGGCATAGCCGATACCCAGGGCCAGGGGGAAGGCGATGATCGGAATCCATACGAGGTGCCCGCCAATGATGGCGATCACGATCAGGATCAGGATCGTGAAGGGCAGGTCGATCAGGCTGGTCAGGGTCAGCGAGGCAAGGAAGTCGCGTAGGCCCTGGAACTCGTGAATGTTCTGGGCAAAGCTGCCGACCCTCGCCGGCCGGTATTTCATCGACATGCCGACAATACGTTCAAACAGCGTTGCCGAGATGATCAGGTCGGTTTTCTTGCCGGCCAGGTCCAGGCACAGGCCGCGCAGGCCTTTGAGAATCAAGTCGAAGATATAGGCGCCGGCGATACCGATGGCCAATACCCAGAGCGTCGAAGTGGCTTGGTTGGGTACCACCCTGTCATACACGTTCATCACGAACAGCGGGGCGGCAAGGGCAATCAGGTTGATCACCAGGCTGGCGGCGATGGCATCGATGTACAGCCACTTGCTGCGCAACAGCGTGTCGCGGAACCACGACTTCGCCCGCGGGATCAGGTTGCCGTGGTTGACGTCGAACTTGTGCTGCGGCTGTGCGAAGAACACACGGCCGCTGTAGTCGCCTAGCAGGGCTTCGCGGCTGACGTGCACCTCGCCGCCGTCGCTTTCGCTAAGCAACAGGCGGGCGGTATCTTCGTTCTCCCAGCCCAGCAGAACGGCGCTGCGGCCCTCCTTGAGCAGCAGCATGGCCGGCATGGCTATAGTCGGGATCTGCTCAAGTTTGCGCTGCAGCAGACGCCCTTGCAGGCCGGCGCGGGCGGCGGCGCGGGGCAGCAGCTCGGGGCTCAGGCGCTGGGCGGGCAGCGGCAGGCCTGTGGTCAGCATGACCCGGCTGGCGGGTTTCTGGTGCAGGACACACAGGCTCAGCAGACTATCCAGCAACGGATCGTCATGCTGACTGCGTGGATCGTGGCTGAGTTGGACTCGACTGACTTCGGATTCCACGCGGCGCTCTCTTCATCCTTGTGGTGGGTGGGATAGGTGGGCTGCCGTTCAAGCTCGGCCGGCTCACCTTGGCATTCTAGGGTGCTGCCAGGCAGTACTGATGGCGGTGTGATACCGCAGGGCTCGGGCAGATGGCCATGGTCGCCTTGAATCGTTACTGAGTAAACAGTTCTGCGTGCTTCATTTCGACCAGAGGGTGCCGTGCAGTGAATGTTTCATATTCTGACTTGGCCCGTCGTGGTTTTGACGCCTGAATTCAGCATAGCTTGCCCTTTTTTCATGGCATGTGGTCTTGGAAAACCAGTGTAGACATGGTCAGTAAGCAGGCGCTGTTTTATTGGCGTTTTCTCGTCGGTTGTTAGTCAAAATTCATCTATAAAAAGCAGCCTGCCAAAGCATCCGCGATCAATAATCGCAGTTGGGTTTCAATCCCTCCTGGCGCAGCACTTCGCACCGATCGTTATCTCTTTGATTTGCACCAAGGAATGGCCCCTGACGGCGTGGCGCCAGCAGGTTGCGTGGTTGTCTGGCGACTCGGTTTTGCGAGGTTCGCGGTGTAGTTCGGCAAGGTTTATGCTTGCAAAGCGATAGCGTTGTCGAGTGATTGCAGGCGATCAGAATAATGGCGCCAGGTTGCTGCCTATCCAGTGGAAACCGGCCGTTGTGGCGCGGAAATAGTTAACCGTACTGCGCGCGAAACACCGGTTCGCTGACATACGACATTTGTCCTGCGGATAGGCTTGGCTAAGGTACGAATATCAATGTGACATTACATTGCCGATTGTTTAGGATGGCCTGTATAAGGTCAATAGTTTGGCAGTTAAGTAATTCCAAACAGTTATAGACGGAATATTGACGTCAAAAAACGTCAAAGATCATCGACATAGTTCCGCCTGAAGTGGCCTGCAAGTGCCGCTCTGGCACGGAAGTACCCACCGGGTCACACGGAGAGTCCAATGAGCAGCGTTGTAGCCATCGTCAAAAGTATTGTCGGCCAGGTTATCGCGGTATCCCCAGAGGGCATCCGGCGTGTACTCATTGAAGGTGACCGTCTGTTGGCCGGTGAGGAAGTGCTCACTGGCCCTGGTGGCGCAGTTACCCTGGAACTGGCTGATGGCCGCCTGCTCGACCTTGGCCGTGACAGCCAGTGGAGCGCCGATACACCCGACAGCAGCACCGACCTTGCCCAGGCCACTGCCCAGGCAGCGCCTTCGGTAGAAGAGCTGCAGCAGGCGATTGCTGCGGGTGTCGACCCGACTACCGAGCTTGAAGCTACCGCTGCTGGTCCGTCGGCAGCGGGTGGTGGTGGCGCGGCGGGCGGCGGCCATAGCTTCGTAATGCTGGAAGAGACTGCGGGCCGGGTTGATCCGACCGTCGGTTTCCCAACCGAGGGTTTAAGCTCTGCAGCCGCGCTCAACAGCGTGCAGGTCGGTCAGCTGGGCACCAACAACAATCTGGTGACCCCACCGACCACCGACGCCAACGTTGCTACCGACCTTGTCCTCGGCGCCACCCCTTCCATCAGTGAAGCGGGTGGCGTCATCGTCTATACCGCCACCGTGGGTCAGGCGCCAACTACCGACCTGGTGATTACCCTGTCCAATGGTGCCGTGATCACCATACCGGCGGGGCAGGCAAGCGGCAGTGTCAATGTCCAGGTACCGGCAAACGATACGCCTTACATTGATGGCGGGCAGATCTCGACGACCGTCACCGGGAGTACTGGCGGTGGCGGCCTGACCGTCACATTGCCGCAAACGCCGGCGGTCACCCAGGTGACTGATACCATCGACACCACCACCGCAACGCTTACGGCTTCGCCGAGCGTGACCGAAGGCGGCGTGATCACCTATACCGTGACCCTGAGCAACCCTGCTCAGACGCCGGTAACCGTGACCCTGTCCAACGGCCAGACTGTGACCGTTGAAGCTGGCAAGACCCAGGGCAGTGTCGATTTCCAGACGCCGGCCAACGACGTTTACAACAATGGCTCCACCATTAGCGTCACCATCGAAAACGCTACTGGCGGTAACTTTGAACAGCTGACGCCGAACCCGACCCCAGCTCAAACCACGATCAATGACTCGGTCGACACCACCACTGCAACGTTGACCGCGAGCCCGTCGGTGACCGAAGGCGGTGTGATCACCTACACCGTGACCCTGAGCAATCCTGCCCAGACGCCGGTTACTGTGACCCTGTCCAACGGCCAGACCGTAACCGTTGAAGCCGGCAAGACCCAGGGCAGTGTCGATTTCCAGACGCCGGCCAACGACGTTTACAACAATGGCTCGACTGTCAGCGTCACCATCGAGAACGCCACCGGCGGTAACTTCGAGCAACTGACCCCGAACCCGACTCCGGCTCAGACCACGATCAATGACTCGGTCGACACCACCACCGCAACCCTCACTGCATCGCCGAGCGTGACCGAAGGCGGCGTGATCACCTATACCGTGACCCTGAGCAACCCTGCTCAGAC
>NZ_CAMZMX010000071.1:0-14561 GCF_947311875.1 Pseudomonas sp. PARCl1 | reverse complement strand
GCACCAAGGCGTTCGCGCGCGAATCCCACAGGAATAATTGGCCCGAAACAAACGTAGGAGCGAGCGCAGCTCGCGATTGCGCCGCGCGGGCGGCGCTCGCTCTAACAGGCGCTGCCATACCTTGTGGCAACCACCTGTCAGCCCTGATGCAATCCCTGTGGGAGCTGGCTTGCCTGCGATGGGGCGCGAAGCGACCCTGGTTTTACAGGTGTGGCTGGCGCAGTGCCCGGGCCTTGAGGTACTCACGCACCTCCACGGCATCCCCGGCAAACTCGATGCGCTCGGCCTTGGCTGCCCGCTGGTAGGCATACATCGGGTCGTAGTACTCGTTCAGCAAACCCTCGATCCAGCCCCGGTGCAGGTCCACCGCGCCGCTGCGCTGCTGTTCTTCCAGGGCCTGGCGCAGAACTTCCGATAGCCGTTGGTAGCGTTCGCCACCCAGGCGCTTGTGGATGTTGGCCATGCTCTTCAGCATGCGCTCGGCAAACAGGCGGCGACCGTCTTCCTCGCCATGCACGGCCATAAACTCGGCACTCAGGTTGATCACATAATCGCGAAGAATGCGTTCCACGCGGTTAGCGAAGCTGTCCTCCAGCCACACCAGCGGATACCGCTGCATGCCTTGGTATAGCTCCAGCGGCAACGTGCAACTGCCGACAATACGGCCCTCATCTTCCAGCACGAACTGCTCGACCCCTCGGGCACGCTTCTTCAGCACATCGATGGCCAACTGGTTCTCGAAATCGATCTGCGCCGGCTGCGCCGTGGCGCGCTTGCCGAAGCTGGAGCCGCGGTGATTGGCGTGGCCTTCCAGGTCGAGCACGTTCTCCAGTTGCTGCAGCACATCGGTCTTGCCGGTGCCGGTCAGGCCGCCGACCAGCACGAAATCGCATTGGGCAACCGCCTGCTGGGTCGTCCCCAGCAGAAAGTTACGCATGGCCTTGTAGCCACCTTTGACGCGTGGGTACTGGATGCCCGCTTCATCGCGCAGCCAGCCCTGCACGATCTGCGAGCGCAGGCCGCCCCGGAAGCAGTACAGGTAGCCCTCGGGATGCGCCTGGGTAAAGGCTACCCAGGCTTGCAGGCGTGCCTGCTTGGTAGCACCGCTGACCAACTGGTGGCCCAGCGCGATGGCGGCAGCCTGGCCCTGTTGCTTGAAGCAAGTGCCGACCTTCTGCCGCTCCTGGTCGTTCATCAGTGGCAGGTTGACCACGCCAGGGAAGGCGCCTTTGGCGAACTCGACCGGCGCGCGCATGTCCATCATCGGCACGTCGTGGAGGAACAGCTGGCGAAAATCGGTGCAGTCGGGGCGCATCAGATCACCTCGACCGCGTGGCTCTGTCGCTCGACCAGCTTGCCGATCGGCGCCAGTTGCAGGCCCAGTTCGGCGGCCACCGCCAGGAACTCTGCTTCACCTTGCGGGGTAACTGCCACCAGCAGGCCACCGCTGGTTTGCGGGTCGCACAGCAGGTGCTTCTGGTCGTCGCTGAGCGTACCGATCTTGTGCCCGTAGCTGTCGTAGTTGCGCAGGGTGCCGCCGGGGATGCAACCCTCGGCCAGGTAGTGGTCGACACTGGGCAGGCGCGGTACAGCGGCGTAGTCCAGGTGCGCGGTAAGGCCGCTGCCTTCTGCCAGTTCGACCAAGTGGCCGAGCAGGCCGAAGCCGGTGACGTCGGTCATGGCCTTGACCCCGTCCAGCTTGCCAAAGCGGCTGCCGGGGGTATTGAGGGTGCACATCCAGTCACGGGCCAGGCCTTGGTCCTGCGCGCGCAGCTTGGCCTTTTTCTCGGCAGTGGTGAGGATGCCGATGCCCAGTGGCTTGGTCAGGTACAGCTGGCAGCCGGCGCTAGCGGTGTCGTTGCGCTTGAGGTGGCGCTTGCTGACCACGCCGGTGACAGCCAGGCCGAAGATGGGCTCGGGAGCGTCGATGGAGTGGCCGCCGGCCAGTGGAATACCGGCTTCAGCGCACACGGCACGGCCACCGCGGATGACTTCGCGGGCGACTTCCGGTGGCAGCACGTTGACTGGCCAGCCAAGGATGGCGATGGCCATCAGCGGGTCGCCGCCCATGGCGTAGATGTCGCTGATGGCGTTGGTGGCGGCGATTCGACCGAAGTCATAGGGGTCATCGACGATCGGCATGAAGAAGTCGGTGGTCGAAACCACGCCACGTTCGTCGTCCAGTGCGTATACCGCGGCATCATCGCGTGAGGCGTTGCCGACCCACAGTTTCGGGTCCAGGGCCTGGGTGCCGCTTTCAGCGAGGATCACGTCCAGCACCTTGGGGGAAATCTTGCAGCCACAGCCGGCACCGTGGCTGTACTGGGTCAGGCGAATCGGCTCGCTCATACGTACCTCAGCAGGTCAATTTGTTGCGCGATTGTAGCAAAGCTGGCCTTTGCGCCTGTGCCTCTTATAATTCCTTGGGCCAGCTTCAAGCTTCAAGCTGCAAGCTGCAAGCTTCAAGCTTCAAGCTTCAAGCTTCAAGCAAAAGCAAAAGCAAAAGCCACATGCAGGCTGCTTTTGCTTGCAGCTTGCAGCTTGCAGCTTGCGACTTGCGACTTGCGACTCGCAGCCGCTTTTCCCCGCCATTGAACCGGAGAACCCCCCATGCTCAAACGCCCCCTGGCGCTCGCCGCTGGCCTTGTGCTGTCCTGCTGTGCCGTTGTCGTGCAGGCCGCTGAAACTTTGCGGGTCAGCGCCATCCCAGATGAAGCACCCACCGAACTGCAGCGCAAGTTCAAGCCGTTGGGCGAGTACCTGGCCAAGCAGTTGGGCATGGAAGTGAAGTTCGTGCCGGTGGCCGATTACCCGGCTGTGGTCGAGTCGCTGGCTTCCGACCGCCTCGACCTGGCCTGGCTGGGTGGGTTCACCTTCGTCCAGGTTCACCTGAAGGACCCGACCGTCACGCCGTTGGTGCAGCGTGAGCAGGATGCGCAGTTCACCTCCAAGTTCATCACCGCCGACCCCAACGTGAAAAGCCTGGCCGACCTGAAGGGCAAGTCGTTTGCCTTCGGCTCCATCTCGTCCACGTCCGGGAGCCTGATGCCGCGCTACTTCATGCTCAAGCAAGACAACATCAAGCCTGAGGACTACTTCAGCCGTGTGGCCTATTCCGGTGCCCATGACGCCACCGTGGCGTGGGTGCAGGCGGGCAAGGTCGACGCAGGTGTGCTCAATGCCAGCGTCTGGCAGAAGCTGGTGGACGCCGGCAAGGTCGATACCAGCAAGGTGAAGGTGTTCGCCACCACACCGACCTATTTCGACTACAACTGGACCGTGCGCGGCAACATGGACCCGGCGCTGAAAGAGAAGATCAAAAAGGCCTTCCTCGCCCTCGACCCGGCCAACCCGGCGGACAAGGCGATTCTCGACCTGCAGGCCGCCAGCCGCTTCATCGAGACCAAGGCCGAGAACTACGTGGGCACCGAGCAAGCGGCGCGTGAGGCCGGCCTGCTCAAGTGACAGCCTCGAACGCGGCCATCCAGCTGCATGGCGCCGGCCTGCGCCACGGACAGGTGCGCGCTCTCGATGCCGTCAGCCTGCAGATCGACCAAGGCGAGCGCGTGGCCATCATCGGGCCTTCGGGCGCGGGCAAGTCCAGCTTGCTGCACCTGATGGCCACGGCCGTGCGGCCTGGCAGCGGGCGCCTGGAACTGCTCGGCGAGCAGCCCTGGGCGTTGTCGGTGCGGGCGCGTCAACGCTTACGTGCGCGGGTCGGCCTGGTACACCAGGCGCCACCCTTGCCGCCGCGCCAACGGGTGGTCACGGCAGTGCTGGCAGGGCGCCTGGGGCAGTGGGGGCTGCTGCGCGGCTTGTTCAACCTGCTGTACCCCAGCGATGTCGCAGGCGCTCGGCAGGTTCTGGCTGAACTAGGCCTGGCCGACAAGCTGTTCGTGCAATGTGGGCAACTGTCCGGCGGGCAGTTGCAACGGGTCGGCATCGCGCGCGCGTTGTATCAACGGCCGCAGGTACTGCTCACCGACGAACCCGTGTCGGCCATGGACCCGGTGCTGGCCGACCACAGCCTGGCTTTGCTCAACCGCCATGCCCAGCGCCATGGCGTTACCCTGGTGGCCAGCCTGCATGCGGTGGAGCTGGCGCTGGCGCATTTCCCTCGGGTGGTCGGTATTCGCGAGGGGCAGGTGGCGTTCGACTGCCCGGCCACTGCGGTCACCAGGCAGATGCTGGATGCGTTGTACGCCAACGAACACCTGGCTTCGCCGCCAACCCCTGGGGCACCCCTGACCGTGCAGATTCCGCGATGCTGACTGCCAGCACCCGCGACCCGGCCTTATTGCCGCGGTTGCTGCTGGCCGTGCTGGCTGTGGCAGTCCTGTGGCCGGGTATCCAGTTGAGCGAGCTGAACCCCGGTGTGCTGCTGCAGGCAGAGAACCGGCAGCAGATCGCCCAGTTCACCCGCGCGTTCTGGCCACCGGCCCACGACGCCGATTTCCTTGCGTTGCTGTACGACGCCACGTTGCAGACCCTGGCCGTGGCGACTGCCGGCATGGCGCTGGCATTGCTGCTGGCGATCCCGGCTGGCTTGCTGGCCAGCCGGGCGTTGTCGTTGCGCGCTGCATCCAGGGGCGGACGGGCCGGGTTAGGGTCACGGGTGGTACGCCTGCCTGTGCGCGGGTTGCTGATTTTCCTGCGCAGCGTGCCCGAGATAGTCTGGGCGTTGCTGTTCGTGCGTGCGGTGGGGTTGGGGCCGACGGCAGGGGTACTGGCCATTGCCATTACCTACAGCGGCATGCTCGGCAAGGTCTATGCCGAGATTTTCGAATCGGTCGACCAGCGCCCGGCACATGCCTTGTTGCAGGCGGGCAGCGGGCGCTTGGCGGCGTTCCTCTACGGCATCCTGCCCAATGCCGCCGCCGAGGTGGTGTCGTACACCGTTTACCGCTGGGAATGCGCGGTACGGGCTTCGGTGGTGATGGGCTTTGTTGGCGCCGGGGGGCTGGGGCAGCAGATCGACCTTTCGATGCGCATGTTTGCAGGTGCCGAGGTTGCCAGCATGCTGCTGACCTTCCTGTTGCTGGTGATCCTGGCCGACCTGCTCAGCCGCTTGCTGCGTTGGAGGTTGGCATGAACCGGGTGATCAACCTGGTACTGCTGGGGGCCATCGTGGCGGCGGTAGCGGCCTCGTTTGCCTACCTGCAGCTGGACTTGCAAGCACTGGTCGGCAATGGCGGCCTGGGGCAGATGGGCGAATACGCCGGGCGCTTCCTGCACCCTGACTGGTCTGCCGGGCACCTGAAGGCGGTATGGCACGGGGCGCTGGAGACCCTGGCCATGTCCGGGCTGGGCACCCTGTTGGCGATGGTGCTGGGGATGCTGCTGGCGCTGCCGGCGGCGGGCCGCTTCGGTTGGCCGTTGCAGGGCGCTGCGCGGTTGCTGCTCAATGCCCTGCGCGCCATTCCGGAGCTCGTGTGGGCGGCGCTGACCGTGCTGGCCGCCGGGCTTGGGCCCAATGCCGGCACCCTGGCCCTGGCGCTGCACACTGCCGGGGTACTGGGGCGGTTGTTTGCCGAGGCGCTGGAGAACGCGCCGCCAGAGCCTGCGGCGGCGATCCGTTTGCAGGGGGGTAGCCAGGTGGCGGCCTTCTGCTTTGGCACGTTGCCCAATGTGTGGCCGCAGTTGCTGGCGTATAGCTTGTACCGCTGGGAGAACAACATTCGCATGGCCAGCGTGCTGGGGTTTGTCGGGGCGGGGGGGCTGGGGCAGCTGCTGTACACCACCTTGAGCCTGTTCCAGGAAGCCCAGGCCAGTACGGTGATCCTTGGCATGCTGGTGCTGGTGTTGCTGGTGGACATGCTCAGTGATGTGTTGCGCCAGCGTTATGTGCGGGCCTGACCGATAGCCAGGGCCGCCAGGCAGCCCCAAAATCCATCAGGCTCCCACCACCTCGCCACACTGCGCCTCGCGCTGCATGGATTCCAGGTTGCGCTCAATCGTCTCGCAAATGGTGTCCATCTGGATCTGGTGCTCACTGAACCTGAACGGGCTCTGCAAGTCGGTACCGATCCGCTCGATGGCCAGCAACATGAACCCCACCACCGTCGACGCCAGCGGTGTGAACCAGCCCAGCGACTCCACCAGCCCCACCGGCACGATCAGGCAGAACAAGGTGATGAACAGGCGCGGAAAATACACATAAGGGTACGGCAGCGGCGTATTGGCAATCCGCTCCATGCCGCCCTGGGCATTGGACAGGTCCACCAGGGTTGCCTCCAGCCGCGCCAGGCGAATGCTGTCCAGCCGCCCGGCCTGGTATTCCCGGGCCAGCAGGGCCGCCGAGCCGCTGAGGATGTCGTTGGCGAAGTTGTTCGAGCGGTTGCGCCGTTCGAACTCCGCCGGCGGGATAAAAGCCATCAGTTCATCCGGGCAGGGTTCACCTTTCAGGTGTGCCGCCAGGCAGTTCACATAGGCGACATGCCGGCGCAGCAGGGTGGCCTTGACCGGGTTCAGGCCGTCGTCCGTGTCATCGATCAGGGTCAGCGTCTGCCGGGCAAAGCTGCGCGAGCTGTTCACCAGCGCGCCCCATAACGTGCGTGCTTCCCACCAGCGGTTGTAGGCACTGCTGTTGCGAAAGCTCACCAGCACCACCAGCGCAGAACCCAACAGGGTCAATGGGATCAGCGGCAAGGTGAACTTGCTGTTGAAGAACAGCATGAAGTCGATGGTGACCAGCACATCCCAGATCAGCAGCCAGAACAGCGACCAGCCGATGTAGCCGATGGTCTTCACCACCAGGCGGTACTTGCGGGCGATGACGTCTTTCACGCGGGGGTACCTCGGAACGCGGGGGATGCAGGATGGGACGTCGAGGGGCGCCGAAGGTTCGCCATCCTTTGAGCGGGTGTATCCATAAGGATACGATTGGGTGCCACTTGATGATGCCGAATGGTGTGAAGCCCAGCTGTGGATAGAGCAGCAGGCCGGCGGTGTCGTGATTGAGGCATGGCACTCGGGCCTCCCGAGCGCAGGCTCAAATCCCGCGCAGGCCCTGTAGGAGCGGGTTTACCCGCGAAGAGGCCATCAGCCTCACATCATAGGCCGCTTTCCATCCAGCACCGCGCCCCGATTCACGGCTTGGCGGCCACCGCCACGTAGCCTTTGACCGCAGCCGGCGCCCTCGGCTTGGCCTTGCGTGCCAGCAGGTACTGATAGCGCCGCCACTCCTTGTCGATCTCGTTGAACGACATGAACACGCTGATGCGTTCCTTGCCGATCAGGTCGGGGCGCCTGCCGGCGTCGATCTCGCTGGTCGGGATGATGGCCACGTTGATGCCTACGACCTTGCCATCGTCGGCAAACACCGGCCCACCCGACATGCCTTTGGTGATCGGGCCATCGTGTACCGAGTAGAAGACACTGCCAGGCGTACCTTCCAGCCGAACCAGCGACGGCAGGGCATGGCCCTTGCCTTGCATCGGCATCATCAAGCTGTTGTAGCCGACCGCCGTCACGGCCTCGCCCGGCACGTACTGGCGCCAGGCCGGTAACGTCGCAGCCTTGTGCTTGAAGAACACCACATCACCGAGGCCTTCGTGAACCACGTTGGGCAGGAAGGGGGTGTGTTTGGCGGTTACTGCGTAATCCTCATTCCACTGGATGGCGCTGGCCATCAGCAGCATTGGCAGCGGAGCACCGGAGGTGACCACGAATGCCTGGCTGTAGACGGGATCGGAAACGTAAGACGTTGGCACTCCATTGCACCCACCCAGCAGCATCATTGCTGCCACACAGGGCGCTATAGCTTTCATGGTTCACACAGGATTGAGGGGAAGGGTGCGCAACTATGGCTAAGTGCCATTATTCGGACAATCCTTTCGTGATATATCCGACGAATGACAGCTTAAGTGCTAATCAGAAGGGTAGCCAATAGAATCGGGGTATCGGGGTGAGGCCCCGCGCCGTGGCGGTGGCGTCAAGGCGAAGGGTGGTTTTGGCGAGACGAAAAAAAACCGACCATAAGGTCGGCTTTTTCCGGATTTTGGTGCCCCGAGGGAGACTCGAACTCCCACTCCTTTCGAAAACGGATTTTGAATCCGCCGCGTCTACCAATTCCGCCATCAGGGCGTGTGGCGCGCAGTATAGAGAGCTGCCGCTGGTCGGTCAATCGGCTTTCATGGTCAATTTTCACACATTGGGCTAAACTTCCCGGCCCTGCCGAACCGAACATCATCATGCGCGTCGCCGATTTTTCCTTCGAACTCCCCGATTCCCTGATCGCCCGCCACCCACTGGCCGAGCGCCATGGCAGCCGTCTGCTGGTCCTCGATGGGCCGAGCGGCGTGCTGGCACACCGGCAATTTCCCGATTTGCTCGAGTACCTGCGCCCCGGCGACCTGATGGTGTTCAACAACACCCGGGTCATCCCGGCCCGCTTGTTCGGCCAGAAAGCGTCTGGCGGCAAGCTGGAGGTGCTGGTCGAACGCGTGCTCGACAGCCACCGGGTGCTGGCTCACGTAAGGGCCAGCAAGGCGCCGAAAGAGGGCGCGGTCATCCTCATCGATGGCGGTGGTGAGGCCGAAATGGTCGCCCGCCACGACACACTGTTCGAGCTGCGCTTCACCGAAGAGGTGCTGCCCCTGCTCGACCGCGTCGGCCACATGCCGTTGCCGCCCTATATCGACCGCCCTGACGAGGGCGCCGACCGTGAGCGCTACCAGACCGTCTACGCCGAGCGTGCCGGTGCAGTGGCTGCGCCTACCGCCGGCCTGCACTTCGATGAAGCGTTGCTGGAAAAAATCGCCGCCAAGGGCGTGGAGCGCGCCTTCGTCACCCTGCACGTGGGCGCGGGCACGTTCCAGCCGGTGCGTGTCGACAAGATCGAAGACCACCATATGCACAAAGAGTGGCTCGAAGTGAGCCAGGAGGTGGTCGATGCCATCACGGCCTGTCGCGCTCGGGGTGGCCGGGTGATCGCCGTGGGCACCACCAGCGTGCGTTCGCTGGAAAGTGCCGCGCGCGACGGCGTGCTCAAGGCGTTCAGCGGCGACACCGATATTTTCATCTACCCGGGTCGGCCGTTCCATGTGGTCGACGCGCTGGTCACCAACTTCCACCTGCCGGAGTCCACGCTGCTGATGCTGGTCTCGGCCTTCGCCGGCTACCCCGAGACCATGGCCGCCTACGCCGCGGCGGTGGAGCAGGGGTACCGCTTCTTCAGTTACGGTGATGCCATGTTCATCACCCGCAATCCGGCGCCACGCGGCCCCGAGGATCAAGCATGAGTCGCACCTGTCGAATGTCCTTCGAACTGCTGGCCACCGACGGCAAGGCCCGTCGCGGTCGCATCACTTTCCCTCGTGGCACCGTGGAAACCCCGGCGTTCATGCCGGTGGGCACCTATGGCACGGTCAAGGGCATGCTGCCACGCGATATCGAGGCCATTGGCGCCGAGATGATCCTCGGCAATACCTTCCACCTGTGGCTGCGCCCGGGCACCGAGGTGATCAAGAAGCACAACGGCCTGCACGATTTCATGCAGTGGAAGGGCCCGATCCTCACCGACTCCGGTGGTTTCCAGGTGTTCAGCCTGGGCGCCATGCGCAAGATCAAGGAAGAGGGTGTGACCTTCGCTTCGCCGGTCGATGGTTCCAAGGTGTTCATGGGCCCGGAAGAGTCGATGCAGGTCCAGCGTGACCTGGGCTCGGACGTGGTGATGATCTTCGACGAGTGCACCCCGTACCCGGCCGAGCACGATGTCGCGCGCACCTCCATGGAGCTGTCGCTGCGCTGGGCCCAGCGCTCGAAGAACGCCCACGCCGACAACACCGCCGCGCTGTTCGGCATTGTCCAGGGTGGCATGTACCAGGACCTGCGCATGCGCTCGCTCGAGGGCCTGGAAAACATCGGCTTCGATGGCCTGGCCATTGGTGGCCTGTCGGTTGGCGAGCCCAAGCACGAAATGATCAAGGTGCTGGATTACCTGCCTGACCAGATGCCGGCTGACAAACCTCGTTACCTTATGGGGGTAGGCAAACCGGAAGATCTCGTTGAGGGTGTGCGCCGCGGCGTCGACATGTTCGACTGCGTGATGCCAACGCGCAACGCGCGCAACGGGCATCTGTTTGTCGATACAGGGGTGATCAAGATCCGCAATGCGTTCCATCGCCACGATGAATCGCCGCTGGATCCGACCTGTGACTGCTACACCTGCACCAACTTCTCGCGCGCCTATCTGCACCATTTGGACAAGTGCGGCGAAATGCTGAGCAGCATGCTGAATACCATCCACAACTTGCGCCATTACCAGCGCTTGATGGCCGGTTTACGCGAGGCCATTCATCAGGGTAAATTGGCCGCCTTTGTCGACGCCTTCTACGCCAAGCGCGGGCTTCCGGTTCCGCCCTTGGACTGATTGTCTGCATCCATTATTAGAAAATTACATTAGGAGTGCCCAATGAGCTTCTTGATCCCCGCCGCATACGCGGACGCTGCAGCACCTGCCGCCGGCCCAGCCGGTACCGGCTTCGAGTGGATTTTCCTGGTCGGTTTCCTGGTCATCTTCTACCTCATGATCTGGCGCCCACAGGCCAAGCGTGCCAAAGAGCAGAAGAACCTGCTGAGCAACTTGCAAAAAGGTGACGAAGTTGTCACCAACGGCGGTATCGCCGGCAAGATCGTCAAGGTTTCCGATGACTTCGTGGTATTGGAAGTGTCCGACACTGTCGAACTGAAGTTCCAGAAGGGTGCCATTGCTGCGACCCTGCCAAAAGGTACGCTCAAGGCTATCTGAGTTACCGGTTTTATTTTCCAGTCGGGGCGCGCAACGCGCCCCGCGTCTTGAACGGGCGGCGTGATGCTGAACAAATACCCTCTGTGGAAATATGCACTGATCGTGCTGGTACTGGTGGTCGGTTTCATTTATTCCGCACCCAACCTTTACCCGGACGACCCGGCGGTGCAGATCAGTGGTGCCAGCTCGGCGCTGCAGGTGAACCAGGCCGACCTCGACCGCGTCAGCAAGGCGTTGGTCGATGCCAAGATCCCAGTCAAGGGCACCAGCCTGGGCGAGAAGGGCAGCGGGCTGATCCGCCTGACCAACCAGGAAGACCAGCTGCCGGCCAAGGATGTGGTGCGCAAGGCGCTGGGCGATGATTACGTCGTGGCCCTGAACCTGGCCCAGACGACTCCGCAATGGCTGCGCAACCTGGGTGCAAGCCCGATGAAGCTGGGCCTGGACCTGTCCGGTGGTGTGCACTTCCTGCTGGAAGTGGACATGGACAAGGCCATGAGCGCCCGCATGAAAGTCTACGAAGGCGAGGTCAAGACCTTGCTGCGTAAAGAGCGTGTGCGCTACCGCAGCCTGCCTCAGCAGGATGGTGGCATCATGCTGGGCTTTGCTGACGATGCAACCCGCGAACAGGCGCGAGCCCTGATCCGCAAGAATTTCAATGATTTCGACCTGACCACCACCGAGCGCAACGACCTTGCGGTGCTGCGCCTGGCGCTGACCCAGGCGAAGGTCGCCGAAATCCGCGAATACTCGATCAAGCAGAACCTCACCACCGTGCGCAACCGCGTCAACGAGCTGGGCGTGGCCGAGCCGCTGGTACAGCGTCAGGGCGCCAACCGCATCGTGGTCGAGTTGCCGGGTGTGCAGGACACTGCCGAAGCCAAACGTATCCTGGGTAAAACCGCCAACCTCGAGTTCCGTTTCGGTGCCGAACCGGGTGCGTCCAAGGCCACTACCGAGGTGTTCGAGTTCCGCGAAGGCGGCCGGTCCGCTGCGGTCGAGCGCGGGCTGATCATTACCGGTGACCAGGTTACCGACGCCCAGGCAAGCTTCGATGAACACGGCCGCCCACAGGTGAACATTCGCCTGGATGGCCACGGTGGCGAGCTGATGAGCCGCGCTACCCGCAGCAACGTTGGCCGCAGCATGGCGGTGATCTTCATTGAGCAGAAGCCGGTTACCCGCTACGTCAAGCAAACCGTCGACGGCGTCGAGAAAGACGTGGCCGTGCAAAGCTTCGTCGAAGAAAAGAAAATCATCAGCCTGGCCACCATCCAGTCGCCGCTGGGTAGCCAGTTCCGCATCACCGGCCTGAACGGCCAGGGCGAATCGTCCGAGCTGGCGCTGTTGCTGCGTGCCGGTGGTCTGGCTGCACCGATGTACTTCGCAGAAGAACGTACCATTGGCCCAAGCCTGGGTGCCGACAACATCACCAAAGGTATCGATGCATCGCTGTGGGGCATGCTGTTCGTCTCGCTGTTCATCATCGCCATCTACCGTGGTTTTGGCGTGATCGCCACCATCGCCCTGGCGGGCAACATGGTGCTGCTGCTGGCACTGATGTCGCTGCTGGGGGCCACCCTGACCCTGCCGGGCATTGCCGGTATCGTGTTGACCATGGGTATGGCGGTAGACGCCAACGTGCTGATCTTCTCGCGCATACGCGAAGAGCTGAAGGCCGGCATGTCGGTGCAGCGCGCCATCCACGAAGGTTTCAACCGCGCCTATACCGCGATCATCGACGCCAACCTGACCAGCCTGCTGGTCGGCGGCATCCTGTTCGCCATGGGTACCGGCCCGGTCAAGGGCTTTGCGGTCACCATGTCCCTCGGGATTTTCACCTCGATGTTCACCGCCGTCATGGTGACCCGCGCAATGGTCAACCTGACCTGTGGCGGGCGTGACATCAAGAAGCTGTGGGTTTGAGGGAGCTGCGATGAAAACCATCAACTTCATGGGCGTGCGCAATGTCGCGTTCGCCATTACCGTGCTCCTCACCGTGCTGGCGCTGTTCAGCTGGTGGCAGAAAGGCCTGAACTTCGGCCTGGACTTCACCGGTGGTACGCTGATCGAGCTGACCTACGAGCGCCCGGCAGACCTCAAGGCGGTACGCGCCGAGCTGGTCGACTCCGGTTTCCACGAGGCCGTGGTGCAAAGCTTTGGTGCTACCACCGACCTGTTGGTGCGTATGCCGGGTGATGACCCGCAACTGGGCAACAAGGTAGCTGCCGCACTGCAGAAGGCGGGCGGCGACAACCCGGCCACGCTCAAGCGCGTCGAGTTCGTTGGCCCGCAGGTGGGTGAAGAGCTGCGCGACCAGGGTGGCATGGGCATGCTGCTGGCGCTGGGCGGCATCCTCATCTACCTGGCCTTCCGCTTCCAGTGGAAGTTCGCGGTGGGGGCGATCATCTCGCTGATTCACGACGTGGTGGTCACACTGGGTATCCTGTCGTTCTTCCAGATCACCTTCGACCTGACGGTGTTGGCGGCAGTGCTGGCGATCATTGGCTACTCGCTGAACGACACCATCGTCGTGTTCGACCGGGTGCGGGAAAACTTCCGGGTCATGCGCAAGGCTTCGTTGATCGAGAACATCAACGTGTCCACCACCCAGACCTTGCTGCGTACCATCGCCACCTCGGTTTCGACCTTGCTGGCCATCGCGGCGCTGTTGTTCTTTGGCGGTGACAACCTGTTCGGCTTCTCGCTGGCCTTGTTCATCGGGGTGATGGCAGGTACCTACTCGTCGATCTATATCGCCAACGTGGTATTGATCTGGCTGAACCTGAACAGTGAAGACCTGATCCCGCCGACCAAGGCAGAAGGCGTGGACGATCGTCCGTAGCGGCTAGCCCAACACCGCCTGGCGGTGCAAAAGGCGCGAGTATTGAACTCGCGCCTTTTTTTTTGCTCCAAGGCTGGGAGAAGCGCGGGTTGCGACCCGCTGTTACGATCAGGAGGTTGACGTGAATAAATCAATGCTGGTGGGTGCGGTACTGGGTGCTGTCGGTGTGACTGCCGGAGGTGCTGTCGCGACCTACAGCTTGGTCAACAAGGGGCCTGAATATGCCCAGGTCACCGACGTGCAGCCGATCAAGCAACAGGTGAAAACCCCGCGTGAAGTGTGCAAGGACGTTGCCGTAACGCGCCAGGCGCCGGTCAAGGACCAGCACCAGATCGCCGGTACCGTGGTAGGCGCCCTGGCGGGCGGCTTGCTCGGCAACCAGATCGGTGGCGGCACAGGCAAGAAGATCGCCACCGTTGCCGGTGCGGTCGGTGGTGGTTATGCCGGCAACAAGGTGCAGGAAGGCATGCAGCAGCGTGACACCTACACCACCACGCAAACCCGCTGCAATACGGTCAATGACATCAGTGAAAAGGTGGTGGGGTACAACGTGAAGTACACCCTGGGTGATCAGGTAGGGCAGGTGAAGATGGACCGCGAGCCAGGGTCGACCATTCCGGTGGACAAGAATGGCAAGCTGATCCTGAGCGAGGCCGGGCAGTAAGTCTGAATGTGGTCCGCTCTTTTATGTGGGGCGGCCTTGCGTCGCGAAAGGGGCGCGGAGCGGCCCCAGGGTCTGTGACCCATCAGAGAGTGTCGGGGCTGCTTTGCAGCCCTTTCGCGACACAAGGCCGCTCCCACAAAATGGACTGCCCCCAAGAAGTTGGACACCAATCCAATTTCTTGGGGTGTCCATATGAGCAAGTACTCAGACCAATTCAAGCTTACCGCCGTTCATGCCTACCTGGAGGGTGGTGAAGGTTTCCGAAAAGTAGCCCAGCGACTTGCAGTGGACTTCAGCCTGCT
>NZ_CAMZMX010000070.1:0-15395 GCF_947311875.1 Pseudomonas sp. PARCl1 | reverse complement strand
GCACCAAGGCGTTCGCGCGCGAATCCCACAGGAATAATTGGCCCGAAACAAACGTAGGAGCGAGCGCAGCTCGCGATGCGCCGCGCGGGCGGCGCTCGATCTCACAGGCGCTGCATATCTTGTGACAAACACCTGTCAGCCCTAAGGCGATCCCTGTGGGGGCTGGCTTGCCTGCGATGAGGCAGGGGAGGCCAGTAGCGATATCAGCCTGTAATCGGCGCCTGTGAATGCCGGCTCGGGTAATGCTGCTCATACACCTTGCACACCCGCAGCACCTGATCATCGGCAAAGCGCCCGGCCACGACCTGAAGCCCCACCGGCAAGCCTTCGCGGGTGAACCCGCAAGGCACTGATGCTGCGGGTTGTTGGGTCAGGTTGAAGGGGTAGCTGAACGGCGTCCATTCCATCCATTGCGCCATCCCCGACCCAGGCGGCACGTTGTGCCCGGCCTCGAACGCCACCAGCGGCAGCATCGGCGAAACCAGCACGTCATAGCGCTGGTGGAAGGCGTTCATCTTCGCAATCAACTCCGCCCGCGCCTCCAGTGCTTGGGTGTACTGGCTCAGGCTGATGCGAGCCCCCTGTTCGGCAATCCAGCGCAGCCCAGGGTCAAGCAGCGCTCGCTGCTCATCGCTCAACGCACTGGCCAGCCGCGCTGCACCGGCAAACCACAGGGTATTGAACGTTTCCAGCGGGTCGCTGAAGCCGGGGTCCACTTCTTCGACCTGCGCGCCCAGCCGAGCCAGGCGCTGTACCGCTTGCGCCACCAGCGCCTCGATCTGCGGGTCGACCTGCACGTGACCAAAATTGGCACTGTAGGCGATGCGCAGACCATTCAGGTCTTGCTGCTGGCCCAGCCACGGAGCCTGTCGTGGCGCACCGGCCAACCCGTCACGTGGATCGGGGCGGGCGACACAGTCGAGCATCAGCACCGCGTCGTCCACCGTGCGCGTCATCGGCCCCAGGTGCGACAGTACGGTCATGGCACTGGCCGGCCATTGCGGCACATAGCCAAACGTGGGCTTGATGCCGAAGGTGCCGGTAAAGGCGCAGGGTATGCGGATAGAGCCCCCGGCATCGCTGCCCTGGTGCAGTACGCCCAGGTTCAATGCGGCAGCGGCGGCGGCACCACCCGACGAGCCACCGGCAGTCAGCCGTGTGTTCCAGGGGTTACGGGTGATGCCGTACAGCGGGTTGTCGGTTACGCCCTTCCAGCCGAACTCGGGGGTAGTGGTCTTGCCCACCAGGACTGCACCGGCCTCACGCATGAAAGCGCTGAACGGGGCATCGACCTCCCATGGCCCGGCCGCGGACGTGGTGCGGGACCCTTTGCGGGTGGGCATGCCACGGGTCAGGGTCAGGTCCTTGATCGAGGCGGGTAGGCCATCGAGCCGGCCGCAAGGCTCGCCCCGTTGCCAGCGTTGTTCGCTGGCCCGGGCAGCGGCACGGGCGCCTTCGCCGTCGACGTGGCAATAGGCGTTGACCGCCGGGTTGTGCTGGTCGATGCGCGCCAGCACATCGTCGACCACCTCCACAGGCGACAACTGGCGGCGCTGGTACAGTTCGAGCAGTTCGGCAGCGGTGAACTCGCCAATCGCGGTTTTCTGAGGCATTTCAGCGGGCTCCTGGGTTGGCGGCCTGGAACATGGCGCGCAGCAATACGTCGCAACCATCTGCCAGGTCCTGCGGCGCGGCATTTTCGATTTCGTTGTGGCTGATGCCGCCTTCGCACGGTACGAATATCATCCCGGCCGGGCCCAGCTCGGCGAGGAAAATCGCATCGTGGCCGGCACCACTGACAATATCCATGTGGCTCAGGCCCAGCGCACGTGCCCCTTGGCGCACGGCATCCACGCACTGCTCGGCGAAGTACAACGGCGGGAAGTCGGCCGTCGGGGTGAGCTGCCAGGCAAGGCCGTGTGCCGTTGCGCTGGTTTCGATGGCCGTGCGCACTTCACTGACCATGGCAGCGAGGTGCTCTGGGTCGAGGTGGCGCAGGTCGATGGTCATGTGCACCTGGCCGGGGATGACGTTGCGCGAGCCCGGGTGCAGGGTCAGGCAGCCTACCGTGCCGCAGGCATGCGGCTGGTGGGCGTGGGCAACACGGTTGACCGCAGCCACGACCTCGGCGGCACCGACCAGCGCATCCTTGCGCAAGTGCATGGGGGTGGGGCCTGCATGTGCTTCTACACCGGTCAGCACCAGGTCGAACCATTTCTGCCCCAGGCAGCCCTGGACCACGCCGATGGTCGTGCGCTGGTCTTCCAGTATCGGGCCTTGCTCGATGTGCGCTTCGAAGTAGGCACCCACGGCATGCCCGGTAGGTACGCGCGGGCCGGCATAGCCGATGCGCTGCAGCTCGGCACCCACCGACAGGCCCTGGTCATCGACCTTGTCCAGGGTCTGCTGCAGGTCGAACTTACCGGCGAATACCCCAGAACCCATCATGCACGGTGGAAAGCGCGAGCCTTCTTCATTGGTCCACACCACCACCTCCAGCGGCGCTTCGGTGGTCAGCTTCAAGTCGTTGAGGGTACGCATGACTTCGAGGCCGGCCATGACCCCGTAGCAGCCATCGAACTTGCCACCGGTGGGCTGGGTGTCGATGTGGCTGCCGGTCATGACAGGCGGCAGGGCCGGGTTGCGGCCGGGGCGGCGGGCAAAAATGTTGCCGATGGCGTCGACGCTGACGGTGCAGCCGGCTTCTTCGCACCAGCGTACGAACAGGTCGCGGGCCTGGCGGTCGAGGTCGGTCAGGGCCAGGCGGCACACACCGCCCTTGGCGGTGGCGCCCAGTTGGGCCAGGTCCATCAGCGATTGCCAGAGGCGTTCGCGGCTGACCAGTGGGCCTTGGGCAAGCAGGTGCTGCGGGGGATCGATGCGGGTGTTCATGGTTCATCTCTCCTGAAAGTATTGGGTTGCTGGTACCGGCCTCTTCGCGGGCTTGCCCCCTCCCACAGGTCCTGCGTAGTCCTTAGAAGAGGCCGGTACAGAAAAGCAGGTCTGGGTCAGGCACTCAGGGCCAGATAACGGTTCTTGATACTCGGGTCCTCACGGAACTGCGCTGCGCTGCCCTGGTAGGCAACCCGACCCTGCTCCAGCACGTAGTGGCGGTCTGCAAGGGCATCGCAGACCATCAGGTTCTGCTCCACCAGCAGGATCGACAGCCCTTCGTCCTTGATGCGCCGCAGAATCTTCACCAGCTCGTCGACAATCACCGGCGCCAGACCTTCAGTCGGTTCATCGAGGATCAGCAGCTTGGGCCCGTTGAGCAGGGCGCGGGCGATGGCCAGCATCTGCTGCTCGCCGCCGGACAGCGCGAAGCCACCGTTACGGCGCCGCTCCTTCAGCCGCGGAAACATGCTGTACACGTCCTCCAGCTGCCAGCGGCTGGTCGTGCGCACGGCGATCTTCAGGTTCTCCTCGACACTGAGCTGGCGGAAAATGCCGCGGTGCTCTGGCACCAGGGCAATGCCCAGCCGGGCAATGTCGAAGATTTCACGGCCGACCAACTGTTGGCCGTTGAAGCTGATCTGCCCCTGCCGAGGGCGAACGATGCCAAGAATGCTGCGCAAGGTGGTGGTCTTGCCGGCACCGTTGCGCCCAAGCAGTGTGACCAGTTCGCCAGCCTCGACCTTGAGCGATACGCCTTCGAGCACATGGCTCTTGTCGTAGTAGGAATGGATCGAATCGACGTTGAGCATCATGCGGCCTCACCAAGGTAGGCAGTGCGCACGCGTTCGTCGTTGCGCACCTGTTCAGGGGTACCCTCGACCAGGATCTGGCCGTGGCTCATTACTGTGATGCGCTGGCTGATCGACATGACGATGCTCATGTTGTGCTCGATCAACAGCACGGTATGGTCACGGCCCAGGTCGCTGATCAGGTCGGTCATGACCGGGATGTCATCAATGCCCATGCCCGAGGTGGGTTCGTCGAGCATCAGCAGGGTAGGCTTGGCGCAGATGGACATGCCCACTTCCAGCACCCGTTGCTGGCCGTGCGACAGCTCGCCGGCGAGGGTGTTGGCGCGGCCAGTCAGCTGCAGGCGCTCCAGTACCTGGTCGGCGGTGTCCCAGTGGCTGCGCTTGTGCTCGACGCTACGCCAGAAGTTCAGCGCGCCCAGGCCATCGCGGCCCTGGGCCGCCAGGCGCAGGTTCTCGCGTACCGACAGGTTCTGGAACAGGCTGGTGAGCTGAAACGAACGCGCCATGCCCAGTGCCACACGGCCGTGGGACGGCTTGCGGACGATGTCCTGGCCAGTGAACAGGATCTTGCCGGCGGTGGCCTGGCGCTCACCTGTCAGGCAGTGGAACAGGCTGGTCTTGCCGGCGCCGTTGGGCCCGATAACGGTGTGAATGGTGCCGGCGCGCACGTTGAGGTCCACGCCCGCGACCGCCTTGAACGGCCCGTATGCCAGCTCCAGCTGGCGGGTTTGCAGGAGGTAGTCGCTCATCACAAGGTCTCCTTGGTCTTGGCCTGGGGTTTGTCGTGGGAGGCACGGCTAGCGAGCAGGCGCTTGGCCAGTTCGGCCAGGCCGCCCCACAGGCCACCGCGCATGAACACCACGACCAGGATCAGGATCACCCCCAGCAGCATCAGCCAGCGTGGCCACAGTTCGGACAGCACATCGCCCAGCAGCACGATGGCACCGGCCCCCAGCAGCGAGCCGAACAGCGAGCCGGTACCGCCGACAATGGTCATGATCAGAATGTTCTCGCTCATCATCAGGTCGATGTTCGACAGCGGCGCAAAATGCAGCAGCATGGCGTACAGCGCCCCGGCAATCCCGGTGATGGCGCCCGACAGCATGAACACCAGGATCTTGAAATGGCGGGTGTCATAGCCGATGGCAGCAGCGCGGGTCTCGTTCTCGCGGATGGCCAGCAGGGTGCTGCCGAACGGCGAGCGAATGACCCGCAGGGCGCCGGCGAAGATCAGCAGGAACAGCACGGCGACAAACACATAGAAGTGCCGCGGGTCGGCCAGGTCGACCAGCACATGGCCGGCGATCTCGATGTTCGGCCGTGGTACTTCGAGCAGGCCGTTGTCGCCGCCGGTCCAGCCACTGAGGGTATAGGCCAGGAAGTAGGCCATCTGGCTGAAGGCCAAGGTCAGCATGACGAAGTAGATGCCCGTGCGGCGTATGGCCAGGGCGCCCACCAGCAGCGCGAGGAAGGCGCCGAATACAGCGGCGCCAAGCAGCGCAGCGAACATGCCCCACTGCAGGTGGATCATCAGCAATGCCGCACCATAGGCGCCCACACCAAAGAAGATGCCTTGGCCGAACGACAGCAGGCCGGTGTAGCCCAGCAACAGGTTGCAGGCCAGCGCGGCCAGGGCAAAGATCAGGATTTCAGTGGCCAGGGTGGCCGATGGCAGCAGCAACGGCAGCGCCACCAGGCTGACGACTACCAGCAACAGCAGTGCCGGGGCACGGCCCCTGGCGACTGGCAAAGGGTTTTTTTCACTCATCTCAGGCTCTCCCGAACAGGCCATACGGACGCACCAGGATCACCGCCGCCATGGCGCCGTAGATCATCAGGCTGGCGCCTTGTGGCCACAGGCTGGTCATCATGCTTTGCACCACACCCACCAACAGGCCGCCGACCAGCGCACCGCCAAACGAGCCCATGCCGCCGATCACCACCACCACGAAGGCGATGCCGAGGATTTCCGGGCCGACGAAGGGCTGGGCACCGCGCAGCGGCGCGAACAGCACACCGGCCACGCCGGCCAGGCCTACGCCCAGGGCGAATGTCAGGGAGAACAGGCGGAAGATATTGGTACCCAGCAGCGACACGGTTTCGGTGCTCTCGCTGCCGGCCCGCACCAGGGCGCCGAAGCGGGTGCGTTCCAGCAGCAGCCACAGGCCAACGCCGATCAGTGCGGCAAAACCGATCAGGAACAGGCGGTAGTACGGGTAGATGAAGTCACCCAGGATCAACACCCCGCGCAGCTCGGGCGGCACGGCGATGTTCTTGCCTACCGGGCCCCAGATCAGCACCGAGGCTTCCTGGATGATCAGGGCGATGCCAAGGGTAACGAGGATCTGGAAGGTGTGTGGCAGGTGATAGATGCGTTTGATCAGCAGGCGCTCGACCGCCCAGGCCAGGGCGGCCACCACCAGAGGGGCGATCAGCAGCGCCAGCCAGAAGCTGCCGGTGATGGCCACGGCGGTGTAGCACAGGTAGGCGCCAAGCAGAAAGAACGCACCATGGGCGAAGTTGACGAAGTTGAGCAAGCCGAAAATGATCGTCAGGCCTACGGCGATGAGGAAGTAGATCATCCCCAGGCCCAGGCCGTTGAGCAGTTGGAACAGGTACAAATCGAGCATGAGCGTGCCCTCGACAGCGCGCGGCGCGGCTGCCTGTACGAGTGTGAGTGACTAACGCCGCGGCTTCAGGCCAAGGCGCAACCGGTGTGGTCGGGCTCGACGAACGAGCGGCCCGAGCTGATGACCTCGGCCAGGTCGTCTTCATCGCGCATCTGCCCTTGGGGCTTGCCGCGCAGCAGGTAGTAATCCTTGAGCACCTGGTGGTCGCCCGGGCGGATCAGCTCGTCGCCGGTCGGCCCCTGGAAACGCATGCCCTGCAGTGCTGCAGAGACGGCGGCCCCGTCCAGGCTGCCGGCCTTGACGATGGCTTCGAGCATGACCTTGGTGCCGATGTAGTCGGCGGCCAGCGGGTAGTTGGGGTTGATGCCGTAGGCCTTGCGGGTGGCGGCAACCAGTTGCTGGTTCAGCGGCGTATCCACCTGGTGCCAGTACTGCGCGCCCAGGTACACGCCTTCGAGCACGTCGCTGCCCAGCTCCTGGAACTGGTCGAGGCCGGCTGACCACACCATCAGCACTTTCATACGGTCCTTGATGCCGAAGTTGACCGCCTGGCGCAGCGCGTTGGAGGCCTGGCTGCCGAAGTTGAGCAGCACCAGCACGTCGGGTTTGGCCGCGATGGCATTGGTGAGGTAACCCGAGAATTCCTGCTCTTGCAGCGAGTGATAGCTGTTGCCGATATGTTCCACGCCCTGCTCGGCGAATACTTTGCGGGCGTTGTCCAGCAGCGCGTCGCCGAACACGTATTGCGGGGTGATGGTGTACCAGCGCTTGGCCTGCGGGAGTTGGCGAATCATCGGCACCAGGGTTTCGCGGATGGCGCCGTAGGTCGGCACCGACCAGCGGAAGGTCGAGGCGTTGCAGTCCTTGCCGGTGATTTCGTCGGCGCCCACCGGGGTCATGAACACGCCACCGGCCTTGTGTATTTCCTTGGAAACCGCCAGCGCCGAAGACGACAGGGTGCAGCCCTGGAAGAAGCGGGCGCCATCCTGGCCAATGGCTTCCTGTACCTTACGCACGGCCTTACCGGCGTTGCCTTCGGTGTCGATGACTTTGTACTTGAGCGGGCGCCCCAGCAACTGCGGGTATTCGGCGATGGCCAGGCGCGAGCCCATGTCGGCGTACTTGCCGTAGCTGGCGAAGGCACCCGACACGGACTTGAGCCCATAGAAGGTCAACGGTTGATCGGCGAATGCCCGGTGTGCTCCCAAGGGGAGGCTACCGAAGGCACCCAGGGCAAGGCCTGCCTTGAGCAGGGTACGTCTTTGCATGGGTAACTCCTTGGTTGTGGTTATTAGGCAGGAGTGGCAATGACAAAGCGGGTACGGACGGGCCTGTGAGCAGGCCTCTTTCCAGGCGGATCAGTGGTGGTGGTTGAACTCCAGCAGGAAGTGGCGGGCGACCTCGCCCTCCAGTGCGGTCATGTGGTGTTCGGCGTCGCACATGTGCTCGTGCATCAGCCGGCGTACGCTGGGCTCGTCACTGGCGCGCAGGGCGCTCAGCAGTTGTTTGTGGTAGTCGATGTTGGCTGCGGCGAACTGCTGGCGCTTGGGCAGGTAGGCTTTTTTCAGCACCACCAGGTCGCGCAGCAGGTCGTTGAGGAACACCGCCATGAAGCGCAGCAACGGGTTGGGGCAGCGGTGGGCCAGCAGGGTGTGGAACTCCAGCTCCGCCAGGCGCTGTTCGCGCTGGCCCTCTTCGCTGTCTTCCGGCGCACTGCAGAAATCGATGTTGGCCTCAAGCGCGGCATAGTCCGCTTCGCTCAGCTGGCCCATTACCGACACTGCCAACTCGACCTCGATGACTTTGCGCAGCTGGTACACCTGCTCGCCGTCCAGGTGCTGAAAGTGCAGGTAGTTGCGCAGCGCTCGGCTGGCGGGCTCGGTGCCGACCTCGGCCAGGTAGGCACCCCCGGCAGGACCGGTGCGGGTGCTGACCAGGCCTTCGACCTCAAGTGCCTTGAGTGCCTCGCGGGCAGTGCCCTTGGAGCACTCGAAGTGTTCCATCAGCTCACGCTCGGTGGGCAGGCGGTCGCCGGGGTGCAGCGCTTCGGTGACGATTGAGCGCTTGACCGATTCGACGATCACATCCGACAGCTTTTGGCGCTTGCGTTTGGGTTTGAGCATTTCGCTATTTTTCATATTTATGCGGATAAATAGGATTTAGCGAGTTTTGCCGGGCTGGGTCAATGCTGGAGGAGGGGGAGGGGTCGTATTTGGTGTGAAAGGGTCGGGGAGGGATATGTGAAGCGGTGAATTGACTGCAGACCCTGTGGTGCGGGTAAACCCGCTCCCACAGGGCTCTTTGTTCAGCCTTGGCGGCCGGGACCTTGCTGCAGGTGGGCCTGGCTGCAATACCACTCGTTGCCCTGCTGCAGCGCCCGATCATTGGGCAGGTGCACGCCGCAATGGGCGCAGCGCACCATCGTCAGTGGCGCATCGAGCTTGGCTTCGGGGCGCGACTGCTGGCTGATTTTGAATTTGCGCCACAGCCAGAACGCGGCGGCGATCAGGGCGATCCAGAAAAGTAGGCGAACCATGGTGTCCAGCTTGTTGATGGAAGAAGCCGACAGTCTAGGATGCAGCCGACAAAAAAGGGAGGCCCAAGGCCTCCCTTTCATTTACCGCGGTCGGTCAATCGAACAGACCAAAGGTCATGTAGCTGAACCAGGAGCGGTCTTTCTCGGCCTCTTTCGGGCCCTCGGGCACGATCGGGTCGCCGTTTTCATCCTTGGGCAGCAGCTCTTGCGGCATCTCGTCGCGCGCGTCCTGGAACTGCTTGACCACGTCCTGGTTGGCGCGGGTTTCACCCGGCGGCAGCGGCGTGTCGGTCTCGATCAGGCCCAGGGTGGCCTTGGACAGCCAGCCGCGGCCGTCAGACTCGGTCTGCTTGGGCTGGAACTCGCCATCGACCAGGCTTGGGTGGTCTGGGTAGTTGAGCTTGAGGGTTTCCAGGCTGGTGGCGGCCAGTTCGTCCAGGTGCATCTTCTGGTACGACTCGACCATTACCGCCAGGCCGTCGCCGACCGAGGGGGTTTCCTGAAAGTTCTCGACCACGTAGCGGCCACGGTTGGCGGCAGCTACGTAAGCCTGGCGGCTCAGGTAGTAGTCGGCCACGTGGATTTCGTACGACGCCAGCAGGTTGCGCAGGTAGATCATGCGCTGCTTGGCATCGGGCGCGTAGCGGCTGTTGGGGAAGCGGCTGGTCAGCTGGGCGAACTCGTTGTACGAGTCGCGGGCAGCACCCGGGTCACGCTTGGTCATGTCCAGCGGCAGGAAGCGCGCCAGCAGGCCACGGTCCTGGTCGAACGAGGTCAGGCCCTTGAGGTAGTAGGCGTAGTCCACGTTCGGGTGCTGCGGGTGCAGGCGAATGAAGCGCTCGGCAGCCGACTTGGCAGCCTCGGGCTCGGCGTTCTTGTAGTTGGCGTAGATCAGCTCGAGCTGCGCCTGGTCGGCATAGCGGCCGAACGGGTAGCGCGACTCCAGGGCCTTGAGCTTGTTCACGGCGCTGGTGTAGCTGGAGTTGTCCAGATCAGCCTGGGCCTGCTGGTACAGCTCGGCCTCGCTGAGGTTCTCGTCGATGACTTCCTTATTCGAGGAACAGGCCGCGGTGAGCCCAAGGATGGCGATCAGCAGCAGGTGTTTCACTTGCATGGCGGCTTGCGTCCCTTTGACGGCCGCTGTTTTGGGCGGTGCCGTCCTGTTATGATGAGCGCCCCGGCCAACCCCGGGACAAAAGAAGCCGTATTTAACCACAAGCTCGCAGCCGAAACCAAAGGCTGTGCGCCCGCCGAATCGAGCATGTCCGAGATCATTCAACTTAGCGCAGAGGTCCCGTCCGAATTGGGCGGCCAACGCCTCGACCAGGTCGCCGCCCAATTGTTCGCCGAGTACTCGCGTTCGCGGCTAACTTCGTGGATCAAAGAGGGCCGCCTGACGGTCGATGGTGCCGTCGTGCGCCCTCGCGACCTCGTTCACGGTGGCTCCCAGCTTGCCCTGCAGGCCGAACAGGAAGCCCAGGGTGAGTGGGTAGCAGAAGATATCGAACTGGATATCGTCTACGAAGACGACCACATCATGGTCATCAACAAGCCCGCCGGGCTGGTCGTGCACCCGGCTGCCGGGCACGCCAGCGGCACCCTGCTCAATGCGCTGCTGCACCACGTGCCAGACATCGTCAACGTGCCGCGTGCCGGTATCGTTCACCGCCTGGACAAGGACACCACCGGGCTGATGGTGGTGGCCAAGACCCTGCAGGCGCAGACCAAGCTGGTCGAGCAGATGCAGGCGCGCAAGGTCAGCCGCATTTATGAGTGCATCGTCATCGGCGTGGTCACCGCCGGTGGCAAGATCGACGCCCCGATCGGTCGCCACGGCGGCATGCGCCAGCGCATGGCGGTCACCGACGGCGGCAAGCCAGCCGTCAGCCACTACCGGGTGCTCAAGCGCTTCCGCTCGCACACCCATGTACGGGTCAAGCTGGAAACCGGCCGCACCCACCAGATCCGCGTGCACATGGCCCATGTGGGCTTTCCGCTGGTCGGCGACCAGACCTACGGTGGCCGCTTCCGCATTCCGCCGGCTGCCAGCCCAACCATGGTCGAGGCAGTGAAAAGCTTCCCGCGCCAGGCGCTGCACGCGCGGTTCCTTGCCCTGGCCCACCCGATCACCGGTGAAGTCATGAAGTGGGAGTCGCCACTGCCCGACGACTTCGTCTGGTTGCTGTCGCTGCTCAACCAGGACCGTGAGAGCTTCATCGGATGAGTGACCTGGCGCAGACGCTGCTGTTTCCCGACTGGCCAGCCCCGGCCTCGGTACGCGCCTGTGTCACCACCCGTCAGGGCGGTGTGAGCCTGCCGCCCTACGCCACGTTCAACCTGGGTGACCATGTGGGGGATGACCCTGCCGCGGTTGCCGAAAACCGTCGCCGCCTGCGCGAGCAGTTCGCCATCCAGCCAGCCTGGCTCAAGCAGGTGCATGGGCTGGAGGTGGCGGATGCCAACCCGGCCGTGGTAGCCGAGGCCGATGCCAGCTGCACCAGCCAGCCCGGCATTGCCTGCACCGTGATGACGGCCGACTGCCTGCCTGTACTGTTCTGTGACCGTGCGGGCACCCGCGTGGCGGCGGCGCATGCGGGCTGGCGCGGGCTGGCGGGTGGCGTGCTGGAAGCCACCCTCGACCGCCTGGCGCTGGCGCCCCAGGAGGTGCTGGTGTGGCTGGGGCCGGCGATCGGGCCCAAGGCTTTCGAAGTGGGGCTGGAAGTGCGCGATGCCTTTACTGCCGTGCACCCTGAAGCCGCCCGGGCTTTTGTCGAGGGCGAGCGGCCAGGCAAGCTGATGGCAGACATCTACGAATTGGCGCGCATTCGCCTGGCGGCCCGTGGGGTATCGGCTGTTTATGGCGGTGGCTGGTGCACGGTCAGTGACGAGCGGTTTTTCTCCTACCGCCGTACGCCGCAGGGTGGCCGCTTCGCTTCGCTGGTGTGGTTGCAGCCGCTCTAGCCTTGATGGGCACCGCCTGCCCCAAGCGCTAATCCAACCCGTTGATCCCGGTCAACCCCGCTACGCTTGAATCTTCCAGAATCAGCCCTATCTATAAAGGCATCTCAGGCAGGTTTCTTTATAAACAGGCGCTGTCCATCGCTCCGACCTGCCCTTTAAAGGAAGGTACACCATGCGAATAGACCGTTTGACCAGCAAGCTGCAACTTGCAATATCCGATGCCCAATCCCTGGCCGTAGGCATGGACCACCCTGCCATCGAGCCCGTGCACCTGTTGCAGGCATTGCTCGAACAGCAGGGCGGCTCGATCAAGCCACTGCTGATGCAAGTGGGCTTCGATATCAATAGCCTGCGCCAGGCACTGGTGAAAGAACTCGACCAGCTGCCGAAAATCCAGAACCCCACCGGCGACGTGAACATGTCGCAGGACCTGGCGCGCCTGCTCAACCAGGCCGACCGCCTGGCCCAGCAAAAGGGCGACCAGTTCATTTCCAGCGAGCTGGTGTTGCTGGCCGCCATGGACGAGAACAGCAAGCTGGGCAAGTTGCTGCTCAGCCAGGGTGTCAGCAAAAAGGCCCTGGAGAATGCCATCAACAACCTGCGCGGTGGCGCGGCGGTGAATGACGCCAACGCCGAAGAGTCACGCCAGGCGCTGGACAAGTACACCGTCGACCTCACCAAGCGTGCCGAAGAAGGCAAGCTGGACCCGGTCATTGGCCGCGACGACGAAATCCGCCGTACGGTGCAGGTGCTGCAACGCCGTACCAAGAACAACCCGGTGCTGATCGGCGAACCCGGCGTGGGCAAGACCGCCATCGCCGAGGGCCTGGCCCAGCGCATCATCGATGGCGAAGTGCCCGACGGCCTGAAAGGCAAACGCCTGCTGGCGCTGGACATGGGCGCGCTGATTGCGGGTGCCAAGTACCGCGGTGAGTTCGAGGAGCGCCTGAAAGGGCTGCTGAACGAGCTGTCCAAGCAGGAAGGCCAGATCATCCTGTTCATCGACGAACTGCACACCATGGTTGGCGCCGGCAAGGGCGAGGGTGCCATGGACGCAGGCAACATGCTCAAGCCGGCCCTGGCCCGTGGCGAACTGCACTGCGTGGGCGCCACTACGCTGAACGAGTACCGCCAGTTCATCGAGAAAGACGCCGCCCTGGAGCGCCGCTTCCAGAAAGTGCTGGTAGAGGAACCGAGCGAAGAAGACACCATCGCCATCCTGCGTGGCCTGAAAGAACGCTATGAAGTGCACCACAAGGTGGCCATCACCGACGGTGCCATTATCGCTGCGGCCAAACTCAGCCACCGCTACATCACCGACCGTCAGTTGCCGGACAAGGCCATTGACCTGATCGACGAAGCGGCCAGCCGCATCCGCATGGAGATCGACTCCAAGCCGGAAGTGCTCGACCGCCTCGATCGCCGCCTGATCCAGTTGAAAGTGGAATCGCAGGCGCTGAAGAAGGAAGAAGACGAGGCAGCGAAAAAGCGCCTGGAGAAGCTGACCGAAGAAATCGAACGGCTGGAGCGCGAGTATTCCGACCTGGAAGAAATCTGGGCTTCGGAGAAAGCCGAAGTACAGGGCTCGGCGCAGATCCAGCAAAAGATCGAGCAGGCCCGCCAGGAGCTGGAAGCTGCCCGCCGCAAGGGCGACCTGAGCCGCATGGCCGAGCTGCAGTACGGGGTAATCCCGGACCTGGAGCGCAGCCTGCAGATGGTCGACCAGCACGGCAAGACCGAGAACCAGTTGCTGCGCAACAAGGTGACCGAGGAAGAGATTGCCGAGGTGGTGTCGAAGTGGACCGGTATTCCGGTATCCAAGATGCTGGAGGGCGAGCGCGAAAAACTGCTGAAAATGGAAGCGTTGCTGCACCAGCGCGTGATCGGGCAGGGCGAAGCGGTAACCGCCGTGGCCAACGCTGTGCGCCGCTCACGTGCCGGGTTGTCCGACCCCAACCGGCCAAGTGGTTCGTTCCTGTTCCTGGGCCCTACCGGTGTGGGCAAGACCGAGCTGTGCAAGGCACTGGCCGAGTTCCTGTTCGACACTGAAGAGGCCATGGTCCGCATCGACATGTCCGAATTCATGGAGAAACACTCCGTGGCTCGCCTGATTGGTGCGCCACCCGGGTACGTAGGGTACGAAGAGGGCGGTTACCTGACCGAGGCGGTACGGCGCAAGCCCTACTCGGTGGTGCTGCTGGACGAGGTGGAGAAGGCCCACCCGGATGTGTTCAACGTGTTGCTGCAGGTGCTGGAAGACGGCCGCCTGACCGACAGCCACGGGCGCACCGTGGACTTCCGCAATACGGTGATCGTGATGACCTCCAACCTGGGCTCGGCACAGATCCAGGAGCTGGTCGGCGACCGCGAGGCACAGCGTGCGGCAGTGATGGACGCAGTAGGGGCGCACTTCCGTCCGGAGTTCATCAACCGTATCGACGAAGTGGTGGTGTTCGAGCCGCTGGGCCGCGAGCAGATCGCCGGCATTACCGAGATACAGCTGGGCCGCCTGCGCAGCCGCCTGCTGGAGCGCGAGTTGTCGCTGAGCCTGAGCCCGGAAGCGTTGGACAAGCTGATCGCCGTGGGTTACGACCCTGTCTACGGTGCCCGCCCGCTGAAACGGGCGATCCAGCGCTGGATCGAAAACCCGCTGGCGCAATTGATCCTGGCAGGCAAGTTCATGCCGGGTACCGCGATCACTGCCAAGGTGGAGGGCGACGAAATCGTCTTTGGCTGACCTGCTTCACCATGAGCCCCGCGTTTGCGGGGCTTTTTTTTTGCCTGGCTGCCTGCGCTGGCCTGTTAGGGGGTCATGCGTTTACCTGCAGCCTTGAAGCCTGCGCATAACCCTGGAGGAGCGGGTTCACCCGCGAAGAAGCCGGCACCGCCCCAGCAAATTCGGGCTTTCCCAGCCTGTCTGGATAACCTGCTGAAATTTTTGAAATTTTTGCTTGCATCAAAAAACGAGTGCCCCTAATATACGCCGCGTTGTCAGGCACTAAGCGAATCATCAGCAGTAACGATGGCCGCAAAACAACTTACAAATCAGTAAGTTGAATGAAAAAAAGTGGTTGACAAGCAAAACGAAGAATGTAGAATAGCCGGCCTCAGCAGCTACAACGCGAAAGCAGCGAAGCTCAAGAGTCCGAAGCGAACACAGTCTTCGGAGTAGCAAATCGGAAAGTAGTACCGAAGTTCAGTTCCGCGATAGCTCAGTCGGTAGAGCAAATGACTGTTAATCATTGGGTCCCTGGTTCGAGTCCAGGTCGCGGAGCCATCTCGGGGTGTAGCGCAGTCCGGTAGCGCGCCTGCTTTGGGAGCAGGATGTCAGGAGTTCGAATCCCCTCACCCCGACCATTTTCCGGGTCGTTAGCTCAGTTGGTAGAGCAGTTGGCTTTTAACCAATTGGTCGTAGGTTCGAATCCTACACGACCCACCATGTAAAGAAGGGCATCTCAAAGAGATGCCCTTTTTTTTGAAAGACCTCGGGGTGTAGCGCAGTCCGGTAGCGCGCCTGCTTTGGGAGCAGGATGTCAGGAGTTCGAATCCCCTCACCCCGAC
>NZ_CAMZMX010000069.1:0-15608 GCF_947311875.1 Pseudomonas sp. PARCl1 | reverse complement strand
CAAACAAGGCGGCCGCGCGCGCCTGTCACAGGCGTTACTGGCCCGAAACAAACGTAGGAGCGAGCGCAGCTCGCGATTGCGCCGCGCGGGCGGCGCTCGATCTCACAGGCGCTGAAGATGCTCCGGCTACCCTTGCCAGGAACCATAGAATCTCCCACAGGTACCTCGCAGGCCTTGAGTCTTGTGCAATACCTGGACTGCCCTTGAGCCTTGTGCAATACCTGTGGGAGCTGGCTTGCCTGCGATAGGGCCGCACAGCGGCCCCGGCATTCTCAGCCCAAACGCCCCGCTGGGGCATAGGGCGCTGGGTCGATGATCGGTTCGGCACCGGTCAGCAAATCGGTGAACAGCTGGCACGAAGCCGGCGCCAGCACCAACCCGTTCCGGTAGTGCCCGCAGTTCAACCACAACCCCGCATGCCCCGGCACCGGCCCGATATACGGAATGCCCTCAGGCGACCCCGGCCGCAGCCCGGCCCAGTGCGCCACCACGGTGGCCCCTTCCAGCTCAGGCAACAACTCCACCGCCGAAGCCTTCAGGCTCTGCAGTGCATCCCCGGTCGGGGTCTTGTCATACCCGGCATGCTCAAGCGTACTGCCCACCAGAATGTGCCCATCACGCCGCGGGATCGCATAGCGCCCCTTGGCCAGCACCATGCTCGGCAGGAAGTCTTCGGCACATTTGAACAGAATCATCTGGCCCTTCACTGGCTCCACCGGCAGCGCCAGGCCAAGCGTACGCAACAGGTCGCCACTCCAGGCGCCAGCACTGAGCACCACCTCTTCCGCCGCAAGCTCACCGTCGGCCGTCTGCACCCCGGTCACACGCCCGCCTTGCTGGACGAAACCGGTGATCTGGCAGTGCTCGCGCAAAGTCACGTTCGGCATTGCCAGCAACGCCGCCTTCAGCGATTTCACCAGGCGCGGGTTGCGCACATTGGCCACGCCCGCCATGTAGATGGCGCGCTTGAAACCCGGGCCCAGTACCGGCACAGCGTCATAGGCTGCCGAGATATCCACCGCACTCAACGGCCGCTGTTCGCGCTCGGCCCAGGCCAGCGCTTGAGCTTCGTCATCCAGGTCCAGCCAGTACAGGCCAGTGGTGTGCACTTCGGGGTCGACACCGGTGCTGGCGAACAAGCGTTCGCCCAACTGCGGATAAAAGTCCTGTGACCAGTGCGCCAGGGCAGTCACTGCCGGGCTGTAGCGCCACGGGTACAGCGGCGAAACGATGCCGCCACCGGCCCACGACGACTCACGGCCGACCTCGCCCTGATCGCACACCACCACATGGCCGACCTTGGCCGCCAGGTTGAACGCCGTCAACAGGCCGATCACCCCGCCGCCAACCACCACTACTTGCTTGCTCATCTGTCGATCCAACACCTGAAGTAAAACCGCGATGCGCCGGGCACCATTCAACCTTCAGCTCCCCCAGCAGTGCGCGCTGTGCTCAACGGCACCTGGGTTGCGCTGCACCCCTGCCTGGTCCAGCTGGAAGTCGCCACAGCCATCCTGCGCCATCAGCCCATGCGGCAAGCGCCGGGCGCGCAGCGTGAAGCTGTCGCTGTCGCGTTGCGCCTGCAGGCTGTAATGGCGGGTGCCGCCGGGCAGCGCCGGGTCGCCCTCGGCGTATTGGCCGGTGCGTACGCGGTGGCGCTCCAGGCGCAGGGCGGCATCGTGCAGCAGGCCAACCACTTCGCTGCGCGCGGCTCGCCGAAGCTGGTCGCTGTAACTGGGGTAGGCAATGGCTGCCAGAATGCCGGTCACGGCCAGGACAATCAACAACTCCATCAGGCTCAAACCTTGCTGCATGTCAGTCTCCTCTGAGTCTCTGTCGCCAGGTGATGCGCTGGAATGTGCCGTCGGCTGCGGCGTAGACCGCCTCCAATACATGCCTGGATTGGCTTCGCTTGCTGACGGCAGTAATGCGCAACAGGGTGACCGCCTGCCCTTCGGGCACGTGCGCAGCACGCTGGCTGATGCCCAGGTTCTGTAGCTGGAAATAGCCGGTCGGGGTGGCTTGCCACTGGCCAGCCAGGTCGTGTGGCTGTGGTGGCGGCAGGCAGGCATTGCACGAGGGCGGCGGCGGGCCCTGTTCCAGCTTGCGCACCCCGGCCTGCAAGGCGGCCTCGGCCTCTTCCAGTGCGTGCAGGCCATCGCTCAGGTAACCATTCATACGCGTTTCGACCAGCGCGTCGCGCAGCGCCGATGCGGCCAGCAGGCCGAGCAGCAGGCTCAGGACCAAGGCCAACAGCAGCACCACACCCCGCTGGCGGCTCATGAAGCCGGTACCGGGTTGCGTAATGCCACGCTCAGCGCGTGGTGCTGCTCAAGTTGCAGCGTGGGCTCATACAAGGTCAGCTGAATATCCACCCGCTCACCGGCAACCTGCACGATGCGCAGCTCCCGCACATGCTCGACCAGCGGCTGATTGTTGCCCCGGCGCTTGAAATACAGCCTGCCGCCGCTGTGCGCATAATGGTGATGGCTGATGGGCACCGCCATCTGTGTGGCGCTAGCCTGTGCCCGGCGGCTCAGCACCTTGACCTCGTCGATACAGTTGGTCAGCAAGGTCCAGTCCGGGTCGCCGGTATGCCCCGGCAACTCGGCGACCATCAGGCTCAAGCTGGACGGCCCCAGCTCCATTGGCCGGGCGAAGCCAGGCGGCACAGCCTGGGCCGGAAAGTCGCCAGGTTTCAGGCGCAAACAGCCAAACATGCCCGCCATGCGAATATCCTGGGCCATGCGCAGCAGCGCCTGGCGCGCCTCCCCTTGCATGCGCAGCGCGGTGCCTTGCAGCCGCCAGGCTTGGTGCACAGAGGCGAATAGCTGGCTGGCCGCCACCAGCACCATCAACCCGATGGTCAGCGCCAGCAGCAACTCAAGCAAACCAGCACCCGTTTGCCGGCGCCTCATCGCCGTGCCCTTTCAAGCTCACTGTGTGCCGCCATTGCCGCCTGCCCATCGCGGCGCGCACTGTCTGTGGCTTGCAAGGCCTGCAGTTGCAGCCCCGCAGCGGCGAACATGCCCACGGCCACGACCACCACCGCCAACAACACCTCCAGCAGCGTCATGCCCTTTTGCCATGCGTGCATCCCTGCACCTCCTGCGATTTTTCCCGCTATTGCCTTCAACTTGAGCGACTGGACCTCCTGGCCAGCCACCGAGAAGCTATTAGCGAAGCACTTCCTGGGAGGAATGCACGGTGAAGCAACGTGGGGTAACACTGATACAGATGTTGTCGGCCTTGGCTGTGGCGACGTTGCTGACGCAAATCGGCCTACCGGCCTACGCCAGGATGAGCGATGACCTGCAGCGGGCGGCGGTGGCGCGCGACTTGGCCCAGGCACTGCGTAGCGCCCGTAGCCACGCGCTGTTGCAGGGGCAACCGGTGCTGGTGCAGGCGCTGGATGGCAATTGGGGAAATGGTTGGCGTGTAGCCCTGGAGCACAACCGGCAGGTACTGCGTGAGCAGCGCCTGGCCAGGCCGCTGGTAATCGTCGGCAACAGCGACGAACAGTTCAAGTTCAGTGCCCTGGGTGTGCCAATGAAGCTGGGCAACGGCTGGTTCGCCATCACCCTGGAGGTGTGCGAGCGCTCGGCGGCCAGCAGCCGCCACCAAGTGGTGATGGCCTCTTCAGGGAGGGTCAACTTGCTGGCTGAGCACCGCGACAATCAGCGCTGCCCCGGCTAACGCGCTTATCGAGCAGCCTTGCGTCGCGCAAGGCCGCTCGTGCACCTAAGCCCTGGCCGGTCAGATCAGCGAGCGAACCCGCAGCTCTTTGGGCATCGAGAACGTGATGTTCTCTTCCCGCCCATCCAGCTCTTCAGCGCCGGTAGCACCCCAGGCCTTGAGCTGTTCGATCACACCACGCACCAGCACCTCCGGGGCCGACGCACCGGCGGTGATGCCGATACGCGCAGCCTGGTCGAACCAGCCGCGCTGCAGGTCCTCGGCGCCATCGATCAGGTAGGCCGGGGTGCCCATGCGCTCGGCCAGCTCGCGCAGCCGGTTGGAGTTGGAGCTGTTCGGGCTGCCAACCACCAGCACTACGTCACTTTCATCGGCCAGTTGCTTGACGGCGTCCTGGCGGTTTTGCGTGGCGTAGCAAATGTCGTCCTTGCGCGGGCCACCAATGTTCGGGAAGCGCGCACGCAGGGCGTCGATCACACGGCTGGTGTCATCCATCGACAGGGTGGTCTGGGTGACGAAAGCCAGGTGGTCCGGGTCGCGCACCTGCAGCTTGGCCACGTCTTCCTCGTCTTCGACAAGGTAGATGGCGCCACCGTTGCTGGGGTCGTACTGGCCCATGGTGCCTTCGACTTCCGGGTGCCCTTCGTGGCCGATGAGAATGCACTCACGGCCATCGCGGCTGTACTTGGCGACTTCGATATGCACCTTGGTCACCAGTGGGCAAGTGGCATCGAACACTTTCAGGCCACGGCCAGCAGCCTCCTGGCGCACAGCCTGGGAAACACCGTGGGCACTGAAGATGACGATGACATCATCCGGCACCTGGTCCAGCTCCTCGACGAAGACGGCGCCACGGTTGCGCAGGTCTTCGACGACGAACTTGTTGTGCACCACTTCATGGCGCACGTAGATCGGCGGGCCGAAGACTTCCAGCGCGCGGTTGACGATCTCGATCGCCCGGTCGACCCCCGCGCAGAAGCCGCGAGGGTTGGCGAGTTTGATTTGCATGCTCGGCTCCAGGCTTACAGGGCCTTCACCTCGAGGATCTCCACCTCGAAGGTCAGGGTCTTGCCAGCCAGTGGGTGATTGAAGTCGATGGTCACCTGGTCGTCGTCGAACGCTTTGACCACCCCTGGCAGTTCGGCGTTGGCGGCGTCGTTGAAGATGATCAACAGCCCGTCGGACAGCTCCATGCCTTCGAAGTTGGACCGCGGCATGACTTGCACGTTTTGCGGGTTGGGCTGGCCGAAGGCATTTTCTGGCGCAACCTGCAGCGTACGCTTGTCACCGGCCTTGAAGCCGAACAGGGCGTTCTCGAAGCCCGGCAACAGGTTGCCATCGCCGACCTTGAAGGTTGCCGGGGCCTTGTCGAACGTGCTGTCTACGGTGTCGCCGTTTTCCAGGTGCAGCGCGAAGTGCAGGGTGACTTCGGTGTTCTGGCCGATACGGGTGTCAGTCATGGACCGGATCCTCGGACTTCTTGCTCTTGAACATATCCAGCGCCAGCATTACCGCACCAACGGTGATGGCGCTGTCGGCCACGTTGAAAGCCGGGAAGTAGTGGCGGTTCTGCCAGTGCACCAGGATGAAGTCGACCACATGGCCCAGCACGATGCGATCGTACAGGTTGCCGATCGCCCCACCGAGCACCAGCGCCAGCGCCACGGCCAGCCAGGTTTCATTGCGCCCCAGGCGCTTGAGCCACACCACCAGCACTGCGCTGACCACCACGGCGATCAGGGCGAACAACCAGCGCTGCCAGCCGGCGCCGTCGGCCAGGAAGCTGAACGCGGCGCCGGTGTTGTAGGCCAGGGTCCAGCTGAAGTAGTCAGGTATGACGACGATCTGCTGGTACATGGTCAGGGCGTTGTTGAAATACAGCTTGGTGGCCTGGTCGATGACCAGGACCAGCAAGCTCAGCCACAGCCATGCGAGGCGCCCGAAGCGGCCCGCTGCAGGGTTAGGCATAGTGGCGCACCTCACCCGAGCCGGTCAGGTTGTCGACGCAACGGCTGCAGATTTCCGGGTGCTCCGGGTGGCTGCCAACGTCGGCGCGGAAGTGCCAGCAACGGCCGCACTTGGCGTGGCCGGACTTGACCACCTGCAGTTTCAGGCCCTCGACTTCGGTGGCAACCGCTTCGGCAGGCGCCTGGGCAAATGGCACCACGCTGGCAGCGGAGGTGATCAGCACAAAGCGCAGCTCGTCGCCCAGCTTGCCCAGGTCGGCGCTCAGGCCCTCATCGGCGTACAGGGTCACTTCAGCCTGCAGGTTGCCGCCGATGACTTTGGCGGCACGCTGGTTTTCCAGCTCCTTGTTGACCGAGGCCTTCACCGCCATGACGCGGTCCCAGTAGCCACGGTCCAGCTCGGTGCCTTCCGGCAGCTCGCTCAGGCCCTGGTACCAGCCATTGAGCATGACCGACTCGTTGCGCTCGCCCGGCAGGTACTGCCAGATTTCGTCGGCGGTGAACGCCAGGATCGGTGCGATCCAGCGCACCAGCGCTTCGCTGATGTGATACAGCGCAGTCTGGCAGGAACGGCGGGCGACACTGTTGGCGCCGGTGGTGTACTGGCGGTCCTTGATGATGTCGAGGTAGAAGCCGCCCAGCTCCTGCACGCAGAAGTTGTGCACCTTGGAGTACACGTTCCAGAAACGGTACTCGCTGTAGTGCTCTTCGAGTTCGCGTTGCAGCAACAAGGTGCGGTCCACGGCCCAGCGGTCCAGCGCCAGCATGTCTTGCGGGGCCAGCAGGTCGCGGGCCGGGTCGAAACCGGACAGGTTCGAGAGCAGGAAGCGTGCGGTATTGCGGATACGCCGGTAGGCGTCGGCGCTGCGCTGCAGGATCTGCTCGGAAACGGCCATTTCACCGGAATAGTCGGTAGCCGAAACCCACAGGCGCAGGATGTCGGCGCCCAAGGTGTTGTTGACCTTCTCCGGCTCGATGGTGTTGCCCAGCGACTTGGACATCTTGCGGCCGTTTTCGTCCACGGTGAAGCCGTGGGTCAGCAGCTCGCGGTACGGCGCATGGTTGTCGATGGCGCAACCGGTCAGCAAGGACGAGTGGAACCAGCCGCGGTGCTGGTCGGAGCCTTCCAGGTACAGGTCGGCGCGCGGGCCGGTGGCGTGGCCGATGTTGTGGGAGCCACGCAGCACGTGCCAGTGGGTGGTGCCCGAATCGAACCACACGTCGAGGGTGTCGGCGATCTTGTCGTACTGCTCGGCCTCAGCGCCCAGCAGTTCGGCAGCGTCCAGCTTGAACCAGGCTTCGATGCCCTGCTGCTCGACGCGCTTGGCCACTTCTTCCATCAGTTCGACGGTGCGCGGGTGCAGCTCGCCGGTCTGCTTGTGCAGGAAGAACGGAATCGGTACGCCCCAGTTGCGCTGACGCGAAATGCACCAGTCTGGGCGGTTGGCGATCATCGCGTGCAGGCGTGCCTGGCCCCAGGCCGGAACGAACTTGGTTTGCTCGATGGCTTTCAGCGCGCGCTCACGCAGCGGCTCGCCGGTAGTCGGCTGCTTGTCCATACCCACGAACCACTGCGCGGTAGCGCGGTAGATCAGTGGGGTTTTATGGCGCCAGCAGTGCATATAACTGTGGCTGATGGTTTCGGTGTGCATCAGCGCACCGACTTCACCGAGTTTCTCGACGATGGCCGGGTTGGCCTTCCAGATGAACTGGCCGCCGAAGAATGGCAGCGACTCGACATACACACCGTTGCTCTGCACCGGGGTAAGGATGTCATCGTTGACCATGCCGTAACGCTTGCAGGTGACGAAGTCGTCTTCACCGTAGGCTGGCGCGGAGTGCACCACCCCGGTACCGGCGCCCAGCTCGACGTAGTCGGCCAGGTACACCGGCGACAGGCGGTCGTAGAGGGGGTGACGGAAGTTGACCAGCTCCAGCGCCGCGCCTTGGGCGGTAGCGATGACCGAGCCTTCCAGGTTGTAACGCTTGAGGCACGACTCGACCAGTTCTTCAGCCAGCACCAGCAGGCGCTCACCGGTGTCGACCAGGGCGTAGGTGAACTCGGGATGGATGTTCAACGCCTGGTTGGCTGGAATGGTCCACGGGGTGGTGGTCCAGATCACGATGGCGGCAGGCTTGGCCAGCGACGCCAGGCCGAAGGCGGCAGCCAGCTTGGCTTCATCGGCAACCGGGAAGGCCACGTCGATGGTCTGCGATTTTTTATCGGCGTACTCGACTTCCGCCTCAGCCAGCGCCGAACCGCAGTCGAAGCACCAGTTCACCGGTTTCAGGCCCTTGAACACGAAACCTTGCTTGACCATTTCGGCCAGGGCACGGATTTCACCCGCCTCGTTGGCGAAGTTCATGGTCTTGTACGGGTTGTCCCAATCACCCAGCACGCCCAGGCGAATGAACTCGGTCTTCTGCCCTTCGATCTGCTCGGCAGCATACTCGCGGCACAGCTCACGGGTGCGGTCGGCCGACAGGTGCTTGCCGTGGGTAACCTCGACCTTGTGCTCGATCGGCAAACCATGGCAGTCCCAACCCGGCACGTACGGCGCGTCGAAACCGGCCAGGGTCTTGGAACGGACGATCATGTCCTTGAGAATTTTGTTCAGCGCATGACCGATGTGAATCTTGCCGTTGGCATAGGGCGGGCCGTCGTGCAGGACGAACTTTGGACGATCCTTGCCAATTTCGCGCAGCTTCTGGTACAGGCCAATGCTGTCCCAGCGCTGCAGGATCTGCGGTTCGCGCTGAGGCAGGCCGGCCTTCATGGGGAAGGCGGTGTCCGGAAGGTTAAGCGTGGCTTTGTAGTCGGTCATTTCAGGCTCTTCGTTAGCGGTTGAGCGTGCCAATGTGCACGTGCGGCGGCGATATCCGCATCGATCGCCGACTTCAGCGCCTCCAGGGAGGCGAATCGCTGCTCTTCACGCAGCTTGTGGTGGAACTCCACCGTAAGGCGCCGGCCGTAAAGGTCGCCGGCATAGTCCAGCAGATGAATTTCCAGGTGCGGGCGCCCATCACCGGCAACGGTGGGGCGCACGCCAATGTTGCCGACACCCGGCCAGGCCTTGCCGTCGATTTCGATGCTGGCCAGGTAGACCCCGGACAGCGGTACGCGGCGGCGCTTGAGCTGGATGTTGGCAGTGGGCGTGCCAAGCTGGCGAGCCAGCTTCTGGCCGTGCAACACACGGCCGGTAATGCGGTACGGGCGGCCCAGCAGGTGCTCGGCCAGCTCGAAGTTGCCGTCGGCCAAGGCCTGGCGCACTTCGGTGCTGCTGACCCGCAGGCCGTCCTGAATCACGGTGTTGGCAGCTTCGACGGTAAAGCCATATTGCTTGCCGGCCTCGACCAGGAAAGCGAAGTCGCCGGCGCGGTCGCAGCCAAAGCGGAAATCGTCGCCCACTTCGAGGTGACGCACGCCCAGGCCATCGACCAGGATGGTCTTGACGAACGCATCGGCGCCGAGCTTGCTCAGGCGCTGGTTGAAGGCCAGGCACAGCACCCGGTCGATGCCTTCGGCGGCCAGCAGCTCGAGCTTGTCGCGCAGGCGGGCCAGGCGCGCAGGTGCGGTATCGGGCGCGAAGTACTCGCGCGGTTGCGGTTCGAAGACCACCACGCAGGTCGGCAGGCCCAAGGCCTGGCCGCGCTCGCGCAGGCGCGCCAGGATTGCCTGGTGGCCACGGTGAACCCCGTCGAAGTTGCCAATGGTGGCGACACAGCCCCGGTGCTCGGGGCGCAGGTTGTGAAGACCTCGAACCAGCTGCATAACGCGCTTCTTGCTCATAAAGTGGCCGATTATAACCACACCCGGGCGCCGGTGACAGGCAGCAGCGCCCAGGGGCGGCGTGGAATGCGAAAAACCGACGCCTGACCCGCAGGTAGCCCTAGTGCAAGGCCTTGCGAGCGAAATGCCGGGGGCGGAAACCGCACAGGAACAAACAGCCGAAATAGGTCACGACCCCCGCCACGATCAGCACGCCGAGGCGCATGAAGCGCTGCAGCATGATGCCCTGCTCCCAGGCCGGCATGTAGTGCATGCCCACCAGCAGCACTGCCGACATCAGCGCCACGGCCAGCACCAGCTTGGCCAGGAACATCGCCCAGCCCGGCTGCGGCTCGAACAGGCGCTGACTGCGCAGCTTCCAGAACAGCAGGCCGGCATTCAGGCAGGCACCCAGGCTGATGGCCAAGGCCAGCCCGGCATGCGCCAGCGGGCCGACCAGGGCCAGGTTGAACAGCTGGGTGCAGACCAGGGTGAAGACCGCGATCTTCACCGGCGTGCGGATATTCTGCTGCGCATAAAAGCCGGGTGCCAGTACCTTGACCAGAATGATCGCCAGCAAGCCCACCGAATAGGCCATCAGCGCCCGCTGGGTCATGGCGGCATCGAACGCGCTGAACTTGCCATACTGAAACAGCGCCACGGTCAGCGGCTCGGCCAGAATGGCCAGTGCCAGGGTGCACGGCAACACCAGCAGGAAGCACAGGCGCAGGCCCCAGTCGAGGATCCGCGAATACTCCTCGCGGTCCTTGTTGGCGTAGGTTTTGGCCAGGGTCGGCAGCAGGATGGTACCCAAGGCCACGCCCAGCACGCCGGAAGGCAGCTCCATCAGGCGGTCGGCGTAATACATCCAGGATACCGAGCCAGCCACCAGGAACGAGGCGAAGATGGTGTTGATGATCAGCGAGATCTGGCTCACCGACACCCCGAGAATGGCCGGCAGCATCTGCTTGAGCACCCGCCACACGCCGGTATCGCGCAGGTTCAGGCGGGGCAGCACGAGCATGCCGATCTTCTTCAGCGCCGGCAACTGGTACAACAGTTGCGCCAGGCCACCGGCGAGTACGCCCCAGGCCAGGGCCATGATCGGCGGGTTGAAGTACGGCGTGAGCAGCACCGCGAAGGCGATCATCGCCACGTTGAGCAGGGTCGGGGTAAAGGCCGGTACCGAGAAACGGTTCCAGGTATTGAGGATCGCCCCGGCCAGGGACGACAGGGAGATCAGCAATATATAAGGAAAGGTCACCCGCAACAGGGCCGTGGTCAGTTCGTACTTTTCCGTGCTGTCGACAAACCCCGGGGCCGTGGCCCACACCACCCAGGGTGCCGCCAGGATGCCGATGGCGGTCACCAGCGCCAGGACCAGGGTGAGCAAACCGGTGATATAGGCAACGAAAGTGCGGGTCGCCTCCTCGCCTTGCTGCGTCTTGTATTCGGCCAGGATCGGCACGAAGGCCTGGGAGAATGCACCTTCGGCGAAAATGCGCCGCAGCAGGTTGGGCAACTTGAAAGCGATGAAGAAAGCGTCGGTGGCAATGCCCGCACCGAAGATACGCGCCAGAATGGTGTCGCGAATGAAGCCCAGCACCCGCGAAATCATGGTGATCGAGCTTACTGCAGCCAGGGATTTGAGCAGGTTCATCGAAAAGATTCACGCCAATGACAGAGGACGCTGCCAGACAGCATCCGAATGTGCGATACTCCCGCGCCTTCGCAGGGGAGCCAAAAATTCCCGAGTGTACAGGTCGCGCAGCAGAAAGGAATCTTTCCCGCTTGTTGGCGCACCGCTCGGCGGAACCTTGCAGGTGGCCTTGACATCCGCTCGACTGATCGGCATGATTCGCGGCCTATTTTGTTTGCTATTTACCTAAAGTCTTTCGAGGAGCTCGACGGTGGCCAACACACCTTCCGCCAAGAAACGTGCAAAACAGGCTGAGAAGCGTCGCAGCCACAACGCCAGCCTGCGTTCCATGGTCCGCACCTACATCAAGAATGTAGTTAAAGCCATTGACGCAAAAGACGCTGAAAAAGCACAAGCCGCTTATGTTCTGGCTGTACCTGTAATCGACCGCATGGCCGACAAAGGTATCATCCACAAGAACAAGGCTGCTCGTCACAAAGGCCGTCTGAATGGCCACATCAAGGCGCTGAAAGAAGCTGCAGCTGCCTAAGCGACGTTAAAGTCGAAAAGCCGACCCTAGGGTCGGCTTTTTGTTGCCTGCGATTTGGGCATGCGCCAAGGTGTAACCGCAATTTTGCAGGGGCGGCCTTGGTCGCCACCGGGCTGCAAAGCAGCCCCAGTGACTGTGTTTGCCTGCTGTTACTTGCCTATCTGAATCTTCGGCGCCCATTGCAGCCACTCGTCCTCGGCCTTGTCGAACAAGGCGAAGGTCTGCTGCGGCCGGGCCGGGTTACCCATCCGCTCGCCGTCCGGCGTTGCGAAGGCGATGCCACCATCGATCACGGTTTCCAGCGACTCGGTGCGCACGGTCGCGCCTTTGAACAGCCCCCAGTCGAAGCCGAAGCCGCTGGTGTTCCAGAAACGGCTGCCACTGCGCACCAGCGCGGCATAACGCGGCTCGATCAGGATATGGATCAGCACGCGGTCAGCACTCTGCCCAAGCTCGAAGCCTGTCACCTTACCCACCGCTACCTCGCGGTAAGTAACCGGTACCCCAGGCTTGATCGAGCCACGGCGTGGTGCACTGAGGGTCAACGGCAGGCCGACCTCTGGCCCTGCCACCTGCGGCGCCTCGGGCAGCGCAATGAAGTCACTTTGCGGCCCGCGGTCTTTGGTAGCCGGCTGCACTTCCAGGTACTGGCCGGTCACCAGGGTATCCAGGTTCTCAGTGCGCACCAGGCCAAACGCAGGTTTGACTACCCAGAACTGCGTCCCGGCCCGGGCGATGCGATTTGCCGCTTCGGTGATACGCGCCCGCAGCAGCACCGCCTGCAGGTCATTGGTCAAGTCGACGCTCTCGATGCTGCCCACATCCAGGCCCCGGAAGCGAATCGCTGTACCTGGCTTCAGGCCATCCGCGCGGTCGACACGGATAGTGATCAAGGTGCCCGCACGGTTCACCGCCTCTTGGCTCTCGTGCAGCCGGAAGCGCGGAATGTGCCGCTTCAGCGGAACATCCGCACGCGGCGTGTCGAAGGCAATGCCACCGGCCATCAGCGTTTGCAGCGACTCACTCTTCACCTTGATGCCGGACAAGCCGCCAGTCAGCGTAATACCGCTGGCGTTCCAGAAGCGCGACGAACCGTTGACCAGTTTTTCGTATTCTTTCTCGATGTGCACACCAATGAGGATGCGGTTACTGTTGCGGGCGAACTGATAGCTTTGCACGCTCCCCACTTTGACCTGGCGATACATCACCGGGCTGCCGACCTCCAGCGAACCGAGGGTATCGGCGAACAGCACCATGTGCAGGCCAGGCGCCTTGAGGTCCAGCGGCGGCGCCTTGGCACGCGCCTCGAACTCGCGCTCTGGCCGCGCGCCCTTTTCGCCGGGGCGAATGGCGATGTAGTTACCTTTTACCAGCGCCTCCAGCCCCGTGATACCCGCCAGGGAAATCGAAGGCTTGACCACCCAGAACTGGGTCCCTTCCACCAGGTAGTCCTCGGTGAGCGGGTCCAGTGTCAGCTCGGCCGAAGCGCTGGCCAGGTTGTCTTCCATCTTCAGCGTTTTCAGCGAGCCAACCTGGATGCCTTTGTACATGACCGGGGTACGACCCGCCTGCAGGCCTTCGTAATCGGTAAGCTTGACCTTTACCCGGATCCCCGCCTGGGCTGCATCGAAGTCTTCATACAGGCGGAACGGCAGGCTGGGGTCGGTTGGCGGGCTGTCCTTGCGATACTCCGGGGTTGCAAAGGCGATACCCCCGGCAACGATGCTCGACAGCGACTCGCTACGCACTTTCACACCCGAAAGCGAAGCGTCGATGCTTACCCCGCTGGCATTCCAGAAGCGCGTGTGTTTGCGCACCAGGCTGGCGTAAGCCGGCTCGATGAATATTTTTACCTCCACCGTGCTCTGGTCTTCGGACAGGCGATAACTCTTCACCCGGCCGACCTGGATCTGTTTATAGAACACTGGGCTGTCACGGTTGAGCGAACCTAGCCGTTCAGCCTTGAGTACAAGATGCAGGCCAGGTTCGCTGTCCGACAGTGGCGGCGCCACCTTCAGCGCGGTAAAGCGCTTGGTAGGCTCACCTTCGCCCGGGCTGACTGCGATGTAGTTACCAGACACCAGGGTTTCCAGGCCTGAAATGCCTGCCAGGGTGACACTGGGCTTCACCAGCCAGAAGCGCGTCCCCTTGGTCAGATGCGGCTCGGCATCCTTGTTCATTTCGATCGTGGCGATAACACCCTGGTTCTCACCCTCGGCATCGAGCACCAGGCTCTTGACCTTGCCAACCGGCATCCCTTTGTAGATCACCTCGGTCTTGTTGGCGACGATCCCGTCGCCCGACTCGAAGCGCACTTCAATCTCCACACCGGCCTGGCGGTAAGCCTGCCAAGCGAGCCAACCACCGATCATCAAGGCGATCAAAGGCAGGATCCAGATGGCCGACCAGTTCGAGGCTGGGCGGGTTTTAGCCGTTGGCAGGTCACTCATGGTCGTCATCCGACTCCGTGTTATCCCAAATCAGTCGGGGATCGAAAGTTAAAGCAGCAAACATTGTCAGGATCACCACAGTTGCGAAGGCGACGGCGCCCAAATTGGCTTCGACACTGGCGATTCGGCCGAAATTCACCACTGCCACGAGAATGGCAATGACGAAGATGTCCAGCATGGACCAGCGCCCGATGAATTCGATGAAGCGGTACATGAATATCCGTTGCCGGGCCGAAAGGGGTTGCCGCCGTTGTACGGAGTACAGCAGCAAACCGATGCCTACCAGCTTGAAGGTCGGCACCAGGATGCTGGCAATGAACACCACTGCAGCGATCGGCACCATGCCGTGCTTGAGCAAGGTGATGACCCCGGACATGATCGTGTCCGGGCTGCCTTGGCCGAGGGTACTCACGGTCATGATAGGCAACACGTTGGCCGGGATGTACAGAATCGACGCGGCAATCAGCAGCGCCCAGGTGCGCATGATGCTGTTCGGACGCCGCGCATGCACTACAGCGCCACAACGTGTGCAGCTTTGCGATTTACTGTCCGGCGCCTGCCGGTTCAGCTCATGGCATTCATTGCAGACCAGAATGCCCGCATCAATCGCCCGCATGCAGGTCCTCCCCCGACAGCGCACTCCAGATCTGATGCGGTGACATCACCACTTCCAGCCAAACCTGGATCAACAACAGGCTGATAAAACAGAACAACCCCAACCCTACGGTCAATTCAGCCAGGTCGACCAGCTTGACGATGGCCACCAGTACACCCATGAAATAGACCTCGAGCATGCCCCAATCGCGCAGGTGGTGATAGATACGGTAGAACAGCAGGCCCAAACCGCGCCCCACGTTCAGGCGAATACTCAGCAATACAGCCAGTTGGCACAGCAACTTGGTTAATGGAATAGCCATGCTGCAAAGAAAAACCACCACCGCCACGCCACGCATTTCCGAGTTGTACAGGCCTAGCACACCACTCCAGACAGTATCGTCAGACGTTTGGCCAAGCAGGTGCAGCTGCATGATGGGCAGAAAATTGGCTGGCACGAACAGCAACAAGGCCGTCAATACCAGGGCCAGGCTGCGATTGACCACATTGTGCCGGTGAGCATACAGCTCGTAACCGCAGCGCGGGCAGAGGGCCTTTTCACCATGTTGTAACACGGGCTTGCGCAGCAGCAGGTCACATTCGTGGCAGGCCACAAGCTCTTCCAGCGGCAACCGGGCCAGCGATTCAGGTTCGATGGGATTGGACATGGAGTACTTCTGAGTAGGTGCGTGGGCCTATTCTAGTGTTCTGGCTCGAATTGTGGGAGCCGGCGTGCCGGTGAAGCACACGGCGCGGTGAATGGCACCGGCTGCGCCGGTGTTCGCGGGCGCGCCCGCTCCCACAGGGATTGTTGTGAGGCCAGGGGACTTTTTGGGAGCACAAAGACAAAACCCCTACCTGCATGCGCAGATAGGGGTTTTGCGAAATGAATCTTGACGATGACCTACTCTCACATGGGGAAACCCCACACTACCATCGGCGA
>NZ_CAMZMX010000068.1:0-19140 GCF_947311875.1 Pseudomonas sp. PARCl1 | reverse complement strand
AGCCTTGCAAGCAAAACCACTTCAAAAAGTGGCGGACTCAGCAGGATTCGAACCTGCGACCGCTCGGTTCGTAGCCGAGTACTCTATCCAGCTGAGCTATGAGTCCGTGTCTTGCCGCGCATTATAGGTCGCTGGAACATTTTTGCAAGAACGTTTTCGTTTAAAATCAACTACTTAGCGTTCCTACCCGTTACAGCGCCCTACGCAAATAATGGCGGTGAAGGGGGGATTCGAACCCCCGATACCCTTATGAGGTATACTCCCTTAGCAGGGGAGCGCCTTCGGCCACTCGGCCACCTCACCGCAACACGAGGCGAATATTAAAGAACCTCTTTCACCTTTGCAACCCTTTTTTTGAAAAAAACTTCAAAAAAATTAAAGGCTTGGCTCTTCATCCTTCTCTTTCTTGATCCGCAGGTAGATTTCCTCGCGGTGAACAGCCACTTCCTTCGGCGCGCTAACGCCTATACGTACCTGGTTGCCCTTCACGCCGAGCACCGTCACGGTAATCTCGCCGTCTCCAATGATCAGGCTCTCGGCGCACCGACGAGTCAGAATCAACATAGCTTTCTCCTTACGCAAAACATTCAGGGGTAACAGTCTTGGGGTCAGGGCCGGCCGCGGACGACGACCAGCCCGGTCGCACGCTGCACAGGGCAGGACAGGGCCTGCGCAGCGAGCAGAAACACGAAGGGCGCGGCTGGTGCCGCGCCCTTGCAGTGCAGCGCCTTACTCGCCCTGTCGGGCAGGGGCGTCAAGCTCGAACGCGGTGTGCAGCGCGCGTACGGCCAGCTCCAGGTACTTTTCTTCGATCACGACCGAAACCTTGATCTCGGAGGTGGAGATCATCTGGATGTTGATGCTCTCCTTGGCCAGCGCCTCGAACATGCGGCTGGCAACCCCGGCGTGCGAGCGCATGCCGACGCCAACGATGGAGACCTTGGCGATCTTGGTGTCGCCGATCACTTCGCGGGCACCGATTTCACGGGCGGTGTTTTCCAGCACGCTCTGCGCCTTCTCGTACTCGTTGCGGTGCACGGTGAAGGTGAAGTCGGTGGTGTTATCGTGGGCAACGTTCTGCACGATCATGTCCACTTCGATGTTCGAAGCACTGATCGGGCCGAGGATCTTGAAGGCCACGCCCGGGGTGTCCGGCACGCCGCGAATGGTCAGCTTGGCTTCATCACGGTTGAAGGCGATACCGGAAATGATCGGCTGTTCCATGGATTCCTCTTCATCAATGGTAATGAGGGTACCCGGACCCTCCTTGAAGCTGTGCAGCACGCGCAGCGGAACGTTGTACTTGCCGGCGAACTCCACCGAACGGATCTGCAGCACCTTGGAACCGAGGCTGGCCATTTCCAGCATCTCTTCGAAGGTGATTTTCTCCAGGCGACGGGCCTGCGGCACTACGCGCGGGTCGGTGGTGTAGACGCCATCCACATCGGTGTAGATCTGGCACTCGTCAGCTTTCAGCGCCGCCGCCAGGGCCACGCCGGTGGTGTCGGAGCCGCCGCGACCGAGGGTGGTGATGCTGCCGTGCTCGTCGACCCCCTGGAAGCCCGCAACCACGACCACGCGGCCTTCCTTGAGGTCGGCACGAATCTTGTGGTCGTCGATTTGCAGGATGCGCGCCTTGTTGTGCGCGCTGTCAGTGAGAATGCGCACCTGGTTGCCGGTGTAGGACACCGCTGGCACACCACGCTTGATCAAGGCCATGGTCAGCAAGGCAATGGTCACCTGCTCACCGGTCGACACGATCACGTCCAGTTCACGCGGAACCGGCTGATCGGTGATCTGCTTGGCCAGGTCGATCAGGCGATTGGTTTCACCGCTCATGGCCGACAGCACGACGACCAGGTCGTCGCCCGCTTCACGGTGTTTCTTGACCTTATCGGCTACCTGCTCGATCCGCTCGATGGAACCGACAGAGGTGCCGCCAAATTTCTGTACGATCAACGCCATTTCAATGGTGCCTCAGCCCATACAGGGCCCCAAAAAACAATCCAACATGAAGGGGTGGCGGAAGTGGCCGGTGACGCTGCTGCCTGCCACCGGGTGCGGCACCCGGGGGCTTGGCACCCGCCACTGAACCGCCTACCCCTTCATCTCAAAGTCCCTGCTCTGCGAATGGCACGGCCAGCGCCAGGGCCTTGTCCAGCGCAGCAACGTCGACGCCACCGCCCTGGGCCATGTCCGGACGGCCACCGCCCTTGCCACCCACCGCCGCAGCGGCTTGCTTCATCAGATCGCCAGCCTTGAGTTGGCTGGAGAGGTCCTTGGTCACGCCGGCCACCAACACGACCTTGCCCTCATGCTCGCTGCCCAGCAGGATCACTGCGTGGCCGAGCTTGTTCTTCAACTGATCGACCAGGGCCAGCAGGGCCTTGCCATCCTGCCCATCCAGGCGGGCGGCGAGGACCTTGGCACCCTTGACCTCAACAGCCGCGTTGGAGAGATCGTCCCCTGCGGCGCTGGCGGCCTTGGCCTGCAGCTGTTCCAGCTGCTTCTCCAGCTGACGGTTGCGCTCAAGCACAGCCGACAACTTGTCGATCAGGTTGTCACGGTTACCCTTGACCAGTTGCGCGGCTTCCTTGACCTGCTCTTCGGCAGCGTTCAGGTAGGCCAGCGCAGCGGCGCCGGTGACTGCTTCGATACGGCGTACGCCAGAGGCCACGCCGCCTTCGCTGATGATCTTGAACAGGCTGATGTCACCGGTACGCTTGGCGTGGATACCGCCACACAGCTCTACCGAGAAATCGCCACCCATGGTCAGCACGCGCACGGTATCGCCGTATTTCTCACCGAACAGCGCCATGGCACCTTTGGCCTTGGCGGTTTCGATGTCGGTCAGTTCGGTCTCGACCGGGGTGTTCTTGCGCACTTCGCGGTTGACGATGTCTTCCAGCTGCTTGAGCTGCTCCGGCTTCACCGCTTCGAAGTGGCTGAAGTCGAAACGCAGGCGCTGGCTGTCGACCAGCGAGCCCTTCTGTTGCACGTGCTCGCCCAGCACCTGACGCAACGCTTCGTGCAGCAGGTGGGTAGCCGAGTGGTTCAGCGAGGTGGCGTGCTGAACGTCTGCATCGACCTTGGCCTCCACCGGCGCACCGATCAGCAGCGCACCGCTGGTGACCACACCGTGGTGCAGGAAGGCCCCGCCGGTCTTGGTGGTATCGCGTACGTCGAAGCGTGCAGCACCCGCCTGCAGGTACCCGCTGTCACCCACCTGGCCGCCGGACTCGGCGTAGAACGGCGTGCGGTCGAGCACCACTACGCCCTGCTCGCCCACCCCCAGCTGGTCGACCGATTGGCCGTCCTTGTACAGGGCGATGATCTTGCCCTGGCCTTCGGTTGCGTCGTAACCGAGGAACTCGGTGGCGCTGTCGACCTTGACCAGGCTGTTGTAGTCCATGCCGAAGGCGCTGGCAGAACGGGCGCGCTCACGCTGGGCGTCCATTTCGCGTTCGAAGCCGGCTTCGTCGATGGTCAACTCGCGCTCACGGGCAATGTCGGCCGTCAGGTCCATCGGGAAACCGTAGGTGTCATACAGCTTGAACACCACATCGCCGGGTACCACGGCGCCTTGCAACTGGGCCAGATCTTGCTCGAGGATGCGCAGGCCCTGCTCCAGGGTCTTGGCGAACTGCTCTTCTTCGGCCTTGAGCACGCGCTCGATGTGCGCTTGCTGGCTGGTCAGCTCGGGGAAGGCTTCGCCCATTTCGGCCACCAGGGCAGCAACGATCTGGTAGAAGAAGCTGCCCTTGGCGCCCAGCTTGTTACCGTGGCGGCAAGCGCGGCGGATGATGCGGCGCAGTACATAGCCACGGCCTTCGTTGGATGGCAGCACGCCGTCGGCAATCAGGAAGCCGCAGGAGCGGATGTGGTCGGCCACCACTTTCAGCGAAGCCTGGCCGTCATTGCTGCAACCGATGGCCTTGGCCGCCGCTGCCAGCAGGTTCTGGAACAGGTCGATCTCGTAGTTGGAGTGCACGTGCTGCAGCACGGCGCTGACACGCTCCAGGCCCATGCCGGTGTCCACCGACGGCGCTGGCAGTGGGTGCAGCACGCCATCGGCAGTGCGGTTGAACTGCATGAAGACGTTGTTCCAGATCTCGATGTAGCGGTCACCGTCTTCTTCCGGCGAACCGGGCGGGCCACCCCAGATGTCCGGGCCGTGGTCGTAGAAGATCTCGGTGCATGGGCCGCACGGGCCAGTATCGCCCATGGTCCAGAAGTTGTCGGATGCGTAGGGGGCGCCCTTGTTGTCACCGATGCGCACCATGCGCTCGGCAGGCACGCCGACTTCCTTGGTCCAGATGTCGTAGGCTTCGTCGTCGGTGGCGTAGACCGTGACCCAGAGCTTTTCCTTGGGCAGGTTCAGCCATTTTTCCGAGGTCAGGAAGGTCCAGGCGAAGGTGATGGCGTCGCGCTTGAAGTAGTCGCCGAAGCTGAAGTTGCCCAGCATTTCGAAGAACGTGTGGTGACGCGCGGTGTAACCGACGTTTTCCAGGTCGTTGTGCTTGCCGCCCGCGCGCACGCACTTCTGGCTGCTGACCGCACGGGTATAGGCACGCTTCTCGGCACCGAGGAAGCAGTCCTTGAACTGGTTCATGCCTGCGTTGGTGAACAGCAGGGTGGGGTCGTTGTTCGGGATCAGCGAACTGGAGGCAACTCGGGTATGGCCCTGCTCTTCGAAGAAGCGAAGGAAGGCTTCACGGATTTCTGCGCTTTTCATAGGTTCTTCCACGGAAACGGCGGCCGTTTGGGCTAATACGTCGAATCGACGAAACGACGGCAAAGGGCGCCATTATAGCCAGCCTGAACAGGAGATACAGTGTGTTTGTACACCAGAACGGCATTCGGCGGATGAAAAGCCGTTCATCGACACTGTCAAGGTCGCCAGGCAAGGCGGCACGGCCACCCAGGCGGTACATAAGCAACACCTGGCCACCCAGCCACCAGGGGATGCTGCGCCTTTCTTCTCGATACCGGAATGCGCCATGCCTGAGCTGAACCTGTCCAAACTGCACTCGGACCCACACCCGCTCCCCCACCCTACGCCATTGATAAATGCCAGCCCCGTCTATTACCTCGACGATCGGCAGGCTGGCAGCCACCACACCGCATTCATCAACAAGGACCACCCCCAGCAGCAGACGGAGGTGAAGTACATACAGGCTGACGACAATGTGCGTATCACCCTGGAACGCGCGTATGCGCTGGGGCGACGCTACCGTCGCCTGGCGCCCAGCACCGAGCTGCTGGTGTTCAATGTCGCCCCGCGCGCCACAGGTTCGGATGCACGGCAAAAACGTGTGCAGATCACGACCCACGACTGCCTGCTGGAAGTCACGGTCAACGGCGCCGTATTCATGGTCGCCCAGCACACCGCTGAAGCCATTGCCATTCGCCTGACCGACGGCGGGCACCAGGTGGTCATTACCGGGCAGGTCCGCAAGCCGGTACTGATCGACATGATTGGCAGCGGCAACAACATCGAGACAGGGGCCGGTATGGTGCACATCGATGCGCACACCGGCACGCACCAGGTAGTCGTCGGTAGCGGCCCTGTCCTGATCGACAAAGGCAATGCGGTGGTCAATGTCACCGGCCACTGCCTGCTTGGCCAGGCCAATTCCAGCACCGTGCTCTACCGCAACACGGCGTACGATGCGCACCTGGCCCAGCCTGTAGCGGCCGAGCATCAGGCGCTAGGCCGCATCGGTGTGCAAGTGACGGGTGATGAGGCGTTCCGCCAGGCGGTAGAGGATGCGCTGGTGCTGATGCGCAAATTGCCGTGCGGCCAAGCACTGCTGGCAGGCCTGGACAACAAGGCCGGGCATACCGGAAAACCGATCAGGGTGAGCGAAGCGGCCAGGCAACAGTTCACTTGCTACACGCCCAGCGATGACGAGCAGGACGAAGACGAAGGCCACTTCATCATCAACGAAAACCAGAGCAGCTGGGGCTACAGCGGTGGCATGCTGGCCTACAACCCGAACTGGTCGACGGCAACCCAATTGCCGCTGCTGGACCTGTACCGCTGCCTGTGCCAGGGCTGGAATTCCATGACCGGCACCGTGTTCCCAGGCCAGACAGAGGTTCAGGGCACTTACGGCGCCTACCCGGTAGACAACCTGTTACTGCAAAGCATCGGCTTGCCCACCGACTGCAGATTCAACTTTGGGGGCGCTACTGCGCTTAACACCAACCCCGCCGCTTTCACTGAAAACGGATTACGCCAGGCACTGCAACTGGAACTGCGCACGCAACTGTAAGCAACGCCTCAGCTCAACCGCTGCCCTGCATCGGGCACGATCAGAAGCCCTGCCCTGAGGCCATTCTTGACCTTGGGGTTGGGGAAGATGATGCGCGCGCCCTCTTCCTCGACCACCCAACGCATCTCGGCCAGGTCTTCAGCCAGCAGGTAACCTTTGCTCAGTTCGGAAAAATTCTCGATATCCGCCGGCAGGTGCAGGTGAAAGCTGTCGCTGTGCTTGATGATTTCGCGGGAGACACTGAACAGCTGCAGGCCTTCCAGCGAGTCTTCGTCTTCGGGTTCTTCAGCCGTGATGATCCTGATCAGGCGGTCTTCGAGCTTGTCGAGGTTGACTTGCTCGTTCTGGCCGAACGGGCGGGCCTTGCCCAGCTCCAGGGTGAACGCTTCAGCCTCCAGCTGTTCGTAGGTAAAGGCGCTGAAGGTGATGGAAGGCTTGCTTTGCAGCAATACCGCCTGCATGCCCGCCGCTGCCAGGCGTGCCAGTTGGCGACGAGAGTGCTGGCGCCCCTCTTTATAGGGGTACAAGGCAAACTGCTCGATCTTCGAACCGCGGATGGCAGTATGCAGATCGTAATGCAGGCGGCTGCGCCCCGGCTTGCTGAAGAACACCCGGGCGAACTGCTCGAGCTCGGCCGCACGCAACGCCTCGAAACCGCTGGACAGCTCGTGGCGCCCGTTGAACAGGCGGTTGATGTCCTGTTCGATGAAACGCTCACCCTTGCGCATCGCCACCGGGTTGCCGAACAGGAACAACACCCGCGCCTTGGGCTTGATCGACCCGTCGGCCACGCCATGCAGCAGCCGTTCGAGCAACTCGATCGGCGCTGTCTCGTTACCATGAATACCGGCAGACAACAGCAAGTCCAGGCCGCAATCCTCGCTGTCGGGCGGGCGCACTTCGAGCGCCCCCTCCCCTAGCCAGCGCAAACGCGTGCCCTTGGTGGTCACTTGGGTCTTCTCGGCCGGTTCGTGATCGGTGAGGGTCAGCTCAAGCAATTTACCAAGGGCGAGCATAGGAACTTCCTTAGTGGGTGTGGCCGCAGTCGGGGCCATGGACGTGATCGTCGTCTTCGCCAAGCTCTGCAGGTTCCATTTCCAGCTGCAGGCTGACCAGGTTGGTGGCCATGGGCCGCAGCAGCAGGTTGGCGTACTCGGCGTCGCCTTCCTCGACATCCACACCGATCAGCAACTGGCCGCGGCCATCCTGCTGGATCCACACTTCCTTGCCTTGCCAGACCACGGCAAAACGGGTGCAGGAGGTTTCGAGCTGGGTGCCGTCTTCATCTTCGAGGATCAGGCGCAGGGCGTCGGTCATTACAATTCTCTCTTCAAGGTTGGCGTTGGAACGGGTACACCGAGCCCAACTTCAGAATCTGGGTCAACTCATCCAGTGCGGTACGGCACTCCACCAGCAGTTGCGGGTCGGCCAGGTCCGCCTCGACCAGGCGATCACGGTAGTGCTTGTCGACCCATTGCAGCAGGGTGTCGTACAGCGGGGCGGTCATGATAACGCCTTGGTTGACCGCCGCCAGTTCCGTTTCATTCAAGGCCACGCGCAAACGCAGGCAAGCCGGGCCACCGCCGTTCTGCATGCTCTGCTTGAGGTCGAACACCTTGACCTCCTTCACCGGGCCGCCCTGGCGGGTCAACTGCCCAAGGTACGCCCAGACGCGTTCATTGTTGCGGCACTCTTCCGGCACCACCAGCAGCATGGAGCCGTCGTCACGGCTGAGCAACTGGCTGTTGAACAGGTAGGAACGCACTGCATCCTCTACCGCCACTGCCGAGCGCGGCACGCAGATGGCCTGGAAACGGCCGCCCTTGCTGGCCAGTTTAGCGCGCAACTGGCCCAGTACCGTGTCAGTCTCGAGGAAAGCGTCCTCGTGGTAGAACAGCACCTCGCCATTGCCCACCGCAATCACGTCATTGTGGAACACGCCCTGGTCGATCACCGCCGGGTTCTGTTGAGCGTAGACCACCCCGTCCTCATGCAGGCCATGCAAACGGGCCACGGCCTGCGAGGCCTCCAGGGTCTGCCGGGCGGGGTATTTCTGCGGTGCCGGGTAACGGCTGTCGAATGCACTGCGGCCGTAGACGAAGAACTCCACGCCAGCCTCCCCATAAGCGCGGCAGAAGCGCGTATGGTTGGCAGCGCCCTCGTCACCGAACTGCGCCACGGCAGGCAACGCCGGGTGGTGGGCGAAGCGTTGCTCGTCGTTGAACATCGCGGCCAGCACGCGACTGGTGGTCGGGTGCTCGATGCTGCGGTGGTATTTGCAATTGAGGTTGGCGGCAGTGAAGTGCACGCGGCCATCGGCGGTGTCGGCACTGGGGCTGACCGTGGCAGCGTTGGCCACCCACATGCTCGAAGCCGAACAGGTGGCCACCAGCAACGGCATGGCCTCTTTGGCAGCGCGCTGGATCACGTCGGCATCGCTGCCGCTGAAGCCCAGACGGCGGAGCGCGGCCACATCCGGGCGCTCCTGCGGCGCCAGCACGCCCTGCTTGAAGCCCATGTCGGCCAATGCCTTCATCTTCGCCAGGCCCTGGCGTGCAGCTTCCCGCGGGCTGGAGCCTTGCTGGCTGTTGCTTTGCGAAGCCACGTTACCGTAGGACAGGCCGCCGTAGTTGTGGGTAGGCCCCACCAGGCCATCAAAATTCACTTCATAGGATTTCATCGGCAAGGCTCCGTGACCTGTTGTTATAGGGTGACGCCCGGCGTAAGGGTGGCCGGCAAGGCAAGGCTGGCAGTCTCCAGCGAAGCCACGGGGTAAGCGCAGTAGTCGGCCGCGTAATAGGCACTGGCGCGATGGTTGCCACTGGCACCGACGCCACCGAAGGGTGCGCTGCTGGCTGCACCGGTCAGTTGCTTGTTCCAGTTGACGATGCCGGCGCGGCTGCGCAGCCAGAAATGCTGGTAGCGGGCGCGCGAATCGGACAGCAAGCCGGCAGCCAGGCCGTACTGGGTGTTGTTGGCTTCATCGATGGCCGCATCGAAATCGGCATAGCGGACCACTTGCAGCAGCGGCCCGAAGAACTCTTCATCCGGGCGCTGTGCCACGGCGCTGACATCGATGATGCCAGGGGTAAGCAATGCGGCATCGGCTTGCGGCTGCGTCATTTCCAGCAGTTTCACCCCACCCTTGGCGGCCAGTTCGGCCTGGGCAGCCAGCAGCGCCTGCGCGGCCTGCAGCGAAATCACCGAGCCCATGAACGGTGCCGGCTGTTCATCGAACGCCCCCACCGTGATGGTTCTGCACACCTCGACCAGGCGCGCGAGCAGCGCATCGCCCCAGGCACCCTGGGGCACCAGCAGGCGACGTGCGCAGGTGCAGCGCTGGCCGGCGGAAATGAACGCCGACTGAATGATGGTGTAAACCGCAGCGTCGAGGTCCTTGACCTCGTCTACCAGCAATGGGTTGTTGCCACCCATTTCCAGCGCCAGGATCTTGTCCGGGCGCCCGGCAAACTGCTGGTGCAACAGGTTGCCAGTGCGGCTGGAACCGGTGAAGAACACGCCATCGATACCTGGGTCGCCAGCCAGTGCCACACCGGTTTCACGCCCGCCCTGAACCAGGTTCAGCACACCCGCCGGCAGGCCGGCAGCGATCCAGCAGTGCACTGTCAGTTCCGCCACCTTGGGGGTCAGCTCACTCGGTTTGAACACCACGCAGTTGCCCGCCAGCAGCGCCGGAACGATATGCCCGTTCGGCAGGTGGCCAGGGAAGTTGTAAGGGCCGAACACCGCGACCACACCATGGGGCTTGTGCCGCAGCACTGCCGTGGCATCGGCCAGCGGGCCGCTCTTTTCACCGGTGCGCTCACGATAACTTTGTATGGAAATGGCCACCTTGTTGACCATGCTGGTCACTTCGGTGGCCGATTCCCACAGCGGCTTGCCGGTTTCCTCGCCAATGCACTGGGCCATGGCTTCGGCATGCGCCTTCAACTCTGCGGCAAACTGCTCCAGCACACCGATGCGCGCGTCCAGGCTCAGTTGCGCCCAGGCTGGGAACGCCTGGCGCGCAGCCTTTACGGCGGCGCCGACCTGGCTGGCGTCGGCGCCCTGCCCCTGCCAGATCACGGCCTGGGTGACCGGGTTCAGCGATTGCAGGGGCTCGCCCTGGCCGGCCTGCCAATTGCCGGCGATGTAGTGCGTGGTCATTAATTAGCCCTCCCGGCTCGCCGACATGGGCACAGCGCGCACATTGTCGCCAGCGCCCATGCGCAGGCGTTTGGCGGTCAGCGGGTCGACCACCAGGGTTCCGGCGGCCAGACGCGCAGGTGCAGCGGTGATACGGCAGTCGTCGCGCTTGCGGTTGTGGATGATGTAGGGGGTGGCGTCATCGCCCGGCGTGCCAACCGCCAGCACCAGCGTCTGGCTGTCGCGCACGGCGCGGATCCTGCCGGTGTCACACTCGATGGCGGGGCCGGCGTCGAAAATGTCGACATAGCCCTGGTAAGTGAAACCTTCCTGCTTGAGCATGGCCAGTGCCGGCTCGGTGTCCTTGTGCACACGGCCAATCACGTTGCGCGCCGCGTCTGACAGGAAGCAGGTGTACAGCGGGAACTTCGGCATCAGCTCAGCGATGAACGACTTGTTGCCCACGCCGGTCAGGTAGTCCGCCTGGCTGAACTCCATCTTGAAGAAGTGCCGGCCCAGGCTTTCCCAGAACGGCGAACGCCCCTGCTCATCCGACATGCCGCGCATTTCGGCGATGATCTTCTTGCCGAACAACTCGGGGAACTCGGCAATGAACAGCATGCGCGCCCGCGACAGCAAGCGGCCGTTGAGCCCGGCACGGTAGTCGCTGCGCAGGAACAGCGAGCACAGCTCGGAGTTGCCGGTCAGGTCGTTGGCCAGAAACAGCGTAGGGATTTCGCGGTAGATCTTCAGCTCCTGCGAGGCACTGACGGTCAGGCCGACCCGGTAGTTGTACCAAGGCTCGCGCAAGCCAACGGCACCGGCGATGGCACTGATGCCTACCACCAGGCCTTCGTCGTTTTCCAGCACGAACAGGTAGTCGGTGTCGCCGCGCTCGGCCTCGCCCCGAAAGCTCTTTTCCGCCCAACCTACGCGATGCTCCAGGCGCTCTTCGTTGGCCGGCAGCGTGGTCAGCCCGGTGGTGCCGGTGCTGCGTGCCAATTCGATCAACGCAGGCAAATCGCTGCTGCGTACAGGACGAACGATCATGCTATCTCCTTGTGCGGCGGCATGGGCCGGCGCGAAACTCTGCTAACGCATCAATCCCGAAACGCCTGTTGCCAGGCCTCAGGCCGCCACCAGGCGCACGCTGGCGCCCTCGCCTACGCCCAGCGCCTCGGCTGCTGCAACGCTCAGGCTGACCGGCTTGCCGGGCACCCAATCCAGCTCCAGCAGCACTGCCCGGTAGTCCTGCAACAGGCCGTTGCACACCAGGTACGGGCGCCCGCCCTTGGTTGGCACGTCGTCGATTTTCACTGGGGCCACCCGGCTCTGGGCGATCGAGCGGATGCCCGAGGTACGCGCATGCAGGGTTGGGCCGCCGTCGAATATGTCGATGTAGTGCTCGGTCTCGAAGCCCTCACGCATGAGGATGTCGAAGGTGATCTGCGCCCGCGGGTGCACCTGGCCCATGGCTTCCTGCGCCAGGTCTGGCAGCAGCGGCACGTAGATCGGGTAGTGCGGCATGAGTTCGGCGAGAAAGGTGCGGCTCTTCAGGCCGCACAGGCGCTCGGCATCGGCATAGTTGAGGTCGAAGAAATTGCGCCCAATGGCGTCCCAGAACGGCGATTCGCCCTTTTCGTCGCTGTAACCGACGATCTCGGTCACCACCGAGTCAGCGAAGCGTTCCGGGTGCGCAGCCATGAACAGCAGGCGGCCGCGGGAATTGAGTTCGGCCCAGCCGCTGTTCACCAGCTCTGGCAACACGTAGAAACTGGTCAGCAGGCTGTTGCCGGTCAGGTCATGGCACAGCGAGAGCACGTGGATCTTGTTGTGGATCTTCAGCTCGCGCGAGGCGTGCACGAAGGTCTCGTTGCGAAAACTGTAGAACGGCTCGGAATAGCCAGCCGAGGCCACGATGGCCGAGCAGCCGGCGAGCTTGCCGGTTTCGCTGTCTTCGAGCACGAAGAAGTAGCTTTCCTCGCCATTGAAGCTGACCTCCGCGGCGAAGGACGTCTCGGAGGCGGCAATCTTGTCGCCCAGGCGAGCAGAGTCGTCCGGCAGCGAGGTGACACCAATGGGGCTGTCGGCAGCCATGCGCTGCACTTCGTTCAGATCAGCCATTTGCGCGGGGCGCATCACCAGCATGGTGTCACTCCTTTGGAATACGGGCCGCTCATGGCGGCACGGAAAAACGGCAGGCGCATGGGCACCTGCTGTGGAATCGCAAATCGCCGGCCTGGTACAGCCTTGGCTGCGGCCGGCGAAGGGACCGCAGGCGGATCAGCCTTGGGTCAGCGTGGCAACGGCGCGCTCGAAGCGGTCCAGGCCTGCATCGATATCGGCGTCTTCAACCACCAGGCTTGGCGCGAAGCGGACCACGTCCGGACCGGCCTGCAGCACCATCACGCCTTCTTTCTCGGCGGCATTGAGTACGTCCTTGGCCTTGCCTTGCCAGGCCTCGGCCAACACGCAACCCAGCAGCAGGCCAATACCACGCACCTGGCTGAACAGGTTGTACTTCTGCCCGATCTGCTCCAGGCGGGCCTTGAACCGCGCGTGCTTGGCCTTGATGCCGGCCAGGGTTTCCGGGGTGTTGACCACGTCCAGCACCGCGCAGGCAACCGCGCAGCCCAGCGGGTTGCCGCCGTAGGTGGTGCCGTGGGTGCCCACAGCCAGGTGCTTGGCCAGCTCGGTGGTGGTCAGCATGGCGCCGATCGGGAAGCCACCGCCCAGGCTCTTGGCGCTGGTGAGGATATCCGGGGTCACGCCGTAGTGCTGGTAGGCATACAGCGAGCCGGTACGGCCCACACCCGTCTGCACTTCATCGAAGATCAGCAGGGCATTGTGCTCGTCACACAGCTTGCGAGCGCCTTCCAGGTAAGCCTTGTCGGCCGGCACCACGCCGCTCTCACCCTGGATCGGCTCGATCACCACGGCGCACGTCTTGTCGGAAATCTGTGCCTTCAACGCTTCCAGGTCGTTGTACGGCACGTGGCTGATGCCGGTGATCTTCGGGCCGAAGCCATCGGAGTACTTCGGCTGGCCGCCGACGCTGACGGTAAACAGGGTACGACCGTGGAAACTGTTCACGGTGGCGATGATTTCGTGCTTTTCAGGGCCGAAGCGGTCATGGGCAACCCGGCGGGCCAGCTTGAAGGCAGCCTCGTTGGCCTCGGCGCCGGAGTTGCAGAAGAACGCACGGTCGGCAAAGGTGGCGCTTACCAGCTTGTGGGCCAGGCGCAGTGCCGGTTCGTTGGTGAATACGTTGGAGACGTGCCAGAGGGTGTTGGCCTGCTCGGTCAGGGCCTTGACCAGCGCCGGGTGGCAGTGGCCCAGGGCGTTTACCGCGATGCCGCCGGCAAAGTCGATCAACTCGCGACCGGACTGGTCCCAGACACGGGAACCCTCGCCTCGCACAGGAATGAAGGCCGCCGGAGAATAGTTGGGGACCATGACCTGGTCGAAATCGGCACGTTGCACCGGGGCTTGCTCAACGGACATCTGAGTCTCCTGAAGAGGAACGCTGGCCTGGAAGTGGCGAGCGATGGGGGGGATTGTAAGGACTGATCTGCGCCTGTCCTTGCGGCCAAGCGACAACTTGTTACAGCGCAAAACCCAGTTTTAGCAAGGTTTTCGGCAATGCGACAAACACTGTCGCAATCGCGCAGTGTACGGGAGAGAGGGGGCTGGGTGAACGGGTGTTCACCTGGAGATGACGGAGTAGAAGGTGCAAGCCGATATTTTTATGCCGGGGCGGGTGTGAGGCGTTGGTATCGCGCCGTGGCGGGTGCATGACGTTGTTCTAGTAGCGCGGCGCACGATATCCGCCCCACCATCACCCTCAAGGCATACACCCCGGCCCCAACCGAGCTATCAACCCTTTTCAGCCGGCGCCGAACTCAACTCGAACGGGCTGCTGCTACGCCGCTGGTTACGGTCTTCCCGCGGCGTAGCACCAAAGAAATTGCGGTACGCACTGGAAAAATGCGGCCCCGACGAGAAACCACAGGAAAGCCCGATCTGGATGATCGATTTGCTGGTCTGCATCAGCATCTGCCGCGCCTTGTTCAGCCGCAGCTCCAGGTAGTACTGGCTCGGCACGCGGTTCAGGTACTGCTTGAAAATGCGCTCCAACTGCCGGCGCGAGACGCATACGTGCTGGGCAATTTCGTCGGTGGTCAGCGGTTCTTCGATATTGGCTTCCATCAGCAACACCGCCTGGGTCAGCTTGGGGTGGCTGGAGCCGAGACGATTCTGCAGCGGAATACGTTGGCGCTCGCCCCCCTCGCGGATACGCTCGACCACCAGTTCCTCCGACACCGCACCGGCAAGCTCGGCGCCGTGATCGCGGGCCAGCACCGCCAGCAGCAGGTCGGTAACGGCCATGCCGCCGCACGCCGTGAGGCGGTCACGATCCCAGTCAAATAGGTGGCTGGTGGCGATGACCCTGGGGAAGCGCTCGGCAAAATCATCCTGCCAACGCCAGTGCACGGCAGCCCGGTAACCATCGAGCAAACCCAGCATCGCCAGCGGATACACACCGGCTGCAAGCCCCCCGATCATGCAGCCGCTGCGCGCCAGCTGCTTGAGCGCGGCCGACAACGCAGCCCCTACCGCCACGGGTGGCTCGTCTGCCAGCAGGAACAGCTTGTGACAACCTTCCAGGCCACCGTTCCAGGGCTCGCCTGGCAGGCGCCAGGCACCTTCCGGCGCAGGCTCGGCCTGCAGGAACGACAGTTCGTAGACCACGTCCGGATGCACCCGCTGCGCCACCTGCAACACTTCCTCGGCCAGCGCCAGGGTCAAGGGCCTGGTGCTGGGCCAGATGAGAAAACCGATTCGCTGGGTGGTCATAAGGTACGGTCCGAAACCTGAGGTCGTTCGAGTCTGTGCGCCGGGTCAGGCCGCGCTTGCCGCGCAGCATGCCCTATTCTGGTGCAAAAATGCAGCTTTTACTTCAGGCTGCCGGAGAGGAACTGCTTCAGGCGTTCCGACTGCGGGTTGGCCAGCACTTCACGCGGGCAGCCGGTCTCTTCCACCAGCCCCTTGTGCAAGAACACCAACTGGTTGGACACCTCGCGGGCAAAGCCCATTTCGTGGGTGACCACGACCATGGTCCGGCCTTCCTGGGCCAGCGCCTGCATTACCTTCAGCACATCGCCGACCAGCTCGGGGTCGAGTGCCGAAGTCGGCTCGTCGAACAGCATAACCTCCGGCTCCACAGCCAGGGCGCGGGCAATTGCCACACGTTGTTGCTCCCCGCCAGACATGTGCCCCGGGAAGGCGTTCTTGCGGTGGGCGACACCCACCTTGGCCAGGTAGTGCTCGGCCTTTTCCAGGGCTTCCTTGCGGTTCACGCCCAACACATGCACCGGCGCCTCGATGATGTTCTCCAGCGCGGTCATGTGCGACCACAGGTTGAAATGCTGAAACACCATCGACAGCCGCGAGCGCATGCGCTGCAACTGACGCGGGTCTGCGGCCTTCAGCGCGCCGTCCTTGCCAGCGACCAGCCTGAGCTCTTCGTTGTTGAGCAGGATCTTGCCGGCGTGCGGCTGCTCCAGCAGGTTGATGCAACGCAGGAAGGTCGACTTGCCCGAACCGCTGGAGCCGATGATGCTGATGACGTCGCCGGCCTTGGCCGCCAGCGACACGCCCTTGAGTACTTCATGGCTGCCGTAGCGCTTGTGCAGGTCTTGGACTTCGAGTTTGTACATGCTGTCGATTCTCACAAAGCGGTCAGTGCTTGCGTGGCGCCAGGTAGCCGAGCCAGCGGCGTTCGGCCATCTTGAACAGGCGCACCAGGATGAAGGTCAGGCACAGGTAGAACACGCCCGCCGTGATATAGGCCTCGAAAGGCAGGTAGTACTGCGCATTGACCGTGCGTGCGGCGCCGGTTATGTCGATCAGGGTGACGATCGACGCCAGGCTGGTGGTCTGCAGCATCATGATCACTTCGTTGCTGTACTGCGGCAGCGCCCGGCGCAGGGCCGAAGGCAGCAGGATGCGGCGGTACATCTTCATGCGTGACATGCCCATGGCCTTGGCCGCCTCGATCTCGCCATGCGGCGTGGCCTTGAGGCTGCCGGCGATGATTTCTGCGGTGTAGGCACTGGTGTTGATGCCGAACGCCAGGCACGCACAGAAGGTGGCGCTGGACAACAGCGGCCAGAAGACACTGTCGCGTACCGCTTCGAACTGGGCCAGGCCGTAGTAGATCAGAAACAGCTGCACCAGCATCGGCGTCCCGCGGATGACATAGGTATAGAGCCAGGCGGTGAAGTTGACCACCGGCTGCCGCGACACCCGCATCAAGCCCAACGGAATAGCCCCCAGCAAGCCGAAGAACAACGAAATGGCCAGCAGCTTGAGGGTGGTCAGCAGGCCGCCGAAGTACATCGGCAACGCCTCCCAGATGACGTTGTAGTCGAAGATCATAGTTCAGCCACCTTGACGCCCACCGAGTAGCGGCGCTCCAGAAACTTCAGGGCCAGCAGCGAAACACTGGTCAGCACCAGGTACAACGCGGCCACCGCCAGAAAGAAGGTGAACGGCTCGCGCGTGGCGTCGGCCGCCTGTTTGGCCTTGAACATCATGTCCTGCAGGCCGACCACCGAAATCAGCGCGGTGGCTTTGGTCAGCACCAGCCAGTTGTTGGTGAAACCAGGAATCGCCAGGCGGATCATTTGCGGAACCTGGATACGGAAGAACACCTGGCGCGCGCTCATGCCATAGGCGAACCCCGCCTCGGCCTGCCCCTTGGGAATGCCGAGGAAGGCGCCGCGGAAGGTTTCCGACAGGTAGGCACCGAAGATGAAGCCCAGGGTACCGATACCCGCGATCAGCGGGTTGAGGTCGATGTAGTCTTCGTAGCCGAGCAGCGGCGCCACCCGGTTGATGATGTCTTGCCCGCCGTAGAAGATCAGCAGGATCAGGACCAGGTCCGGAATGCCACGGATGACCGTGGAATACAGGTCGCCAAGCCAGGCCAGCCAGCGCACGGGCGACAAGCGCAGCGCCACACCGATCAGGCCGAGCACGATGGCCAGGGCCATCGACGACAGGGCAAGCTGCAGCGTCAGCCACGCCCCGTCGAGGATGACTGCCCCGTAGCCTTTCAACATGATGAGGTCCTCGACCTAGAGAATGAAAAATGGTGCAAACCTCAGAGCCTCTGCTGTTTGCACCATTGCACAGGTAAACCCGACGTCTTAGTTCGAGTCTGGACCGTAGATGTCGAAGTTGAAGTACTTCTTCTCGATTTCCTGGTACTTGCCGTTGGCGCGGATGGCGTCGATGGCCTTGTTGATGCGCTCGCGGTTGGCGTCGTCGCCCTTGCGTACGGCAATGCCGATACCGTCACCGAAGTACTTGGCGTCGGTGAAGGCCGGGCCTACGAAGGCAAAGCCCTTGCCGGCGTCGGTTTTCAGGAAACCGTCTTCCAGCAGGGTGGCGTCAGCCACGGTGCCATCGAGGCGACCGGCTGCCACGTCCAGGTAGATTTCGTTCTGGGTGCCGTAAGGCACGACGGTGGCACCTTTGGCGCCCAGCACTTCCTTGGCGAAGCGGTCGTGGATCGAGCCGCGCTGTACGCCGATCTTCTTGCCCTTGAGTTCGTCCAGGCTGTCGCTGACGGTGGTCCCTTCCTTCATGACCAGGCGCGCCGGCGTCAGGTAGTAGCGCTTGGTGAAGTCGACCGACTTCTTGCGGTCTTCGGTGATCGACATCGACGACAGGATGGCGTCGATCTTGCGCACCTTCAGCGCCGGAATCAGGCCATCGAATTCTTGCTCGACCCAGGTGCACTTGGCCTTCATCTCTTCGCACAAGGCGTTGCCGATGTCGTAGTCGAAGCCAGCGATGCTGCCGTCGGGCTGTTTGAAGGCGAAAGGTGGGTAGGCGGCTTCGATGCCGATTTTCAACGGCTTTTCATCGGCCTGCGACACCAGGGAAAACACGGACAGCGCCAGGGCGCCAAGCAGTGCAAGCTTCTTCATCAGGTAACTCCATCGGTACGGGGCAATACAAGGCAGATCACGGCTGCCCGATATGCGAATGAGTACAACGCGAGCCGCGCAGGGTTCGACCAAGGCCGCATACCACGAGCGAGTGTGTGGCATTCTAACGACAGCCCGGTAGTCGATATTTCTTCAAAGCGACAACTACTTATAGAAGCGCCTGAAACCGCCGCGGGCGATGTTGACAGCATTTGCAAAATATGCAAAAGCGCAAGAAATAGAACCTATAGAACTAGCAATTCCTGGGCCTATTATTGGCAAAGCCTCGAATTACGGCAAGTGGGGCGAGCGGCACGGCTGCAAATGCCATGAAGCTGCACTGGAATGGGCCGGTTTTGTTTCCCCGCGCCCCGCCATTGTGCGGCACCGGTGACACAACGGTTACCGATGATTGTCGGGTAACAGTAAAGCAAAAACCCCGCCGGTTGCCCGGGCAGGGTTTCTGTAGGAGCGGCCTTGCGTCGCGATGGGTCGCAAAGCGGCCCCTGCCATTCAGCGCACCCGCGGGGCCGCCATCAGGCCGAAGCCAGGCTCATCGCCTTATGGGTATCGATCAGGTGCTGCACCACCCCCGGGTCGGCCAGGGTAGAGATATCGCCCAGCGCATCGTACTCACCGGTGGCAATCTTGCGCAGGATGCGGCGCATGATCTTGCCGGAGCGGGTCTTGGGCAACCCAGGCGCCCACTGGATCAC
>NZ_CAMZMX010000067.1:0-20344 GCF_947311875.1 Pseudomonas sp. PARCl1 | reverse complement strand
CGAACAAGGCGGCCGCGCGCATCTGGCACAGGGGTTACTAGCCCGAAACAAACGTAGGAGCGAGCGCAGCTCGCGATGCGCCGCGCGGGCGGCGCTCGATCTCACAGGCACTGAAGATGCAGCGGCTACCCTTGCCAGGAACCATACAATCTCCCACAGGATCACCACAGGCGCTGCATATCTTCTGACAAACACCTGTCAGCCCTAAGGCGATCCCTGTGGAAGCTGGCTTGCCTGCGATAGGGCCGGCAAGGCCTCAGCGCAGTTCAGCCTCTGGCACCGTCGTGCGCTGCGCAATCGCTTCGGGCCGCCACTGCTGGCGGGCCACGGCCAATACTTCAGCCGGCGTTGCCAGCAGCAACTGCGGGTCAGTCGCCTGCCCCAGCGCCCGCAACGCCCGCAACAACAGCGGCGTCGCCTGCTCGGCCTGCAACGGCGGCGAACGGTATGACTTGCCAAGCTTGTGGCCGTCCGGCTGCACGATCAGCGGTATGTGCAGATAGCGCGGCTGCGAAAAGCCCAGCAGCTCTTGCAGGTACAACTGGCGCGGGGTGTTGTCGAGCAGGTCGGCACCGCGCACGATGTCGGTGACACCTTGCCAGGCGTCGTCCAGTACCACGGCCAGCTGGTAGGCATACAGGCCATCGCGGCGCTGTATCACGAAATCGCCCACGTCGCGGCCCAGGTGCTGCTGGTAAACGCCTTGTACGCGGTCGCTGAAACGGTAGATCAGCTCTGGCACCCGCAAGCGGATCGCCGCACCCTCGCGCGCATGCCCGGCGTTACGGCACAGGCCTGGGTAGATGCCGCCATAGGCCTCCAGTTGCTTGCGCGAGCAGGTGCAGGCATAGGCCAGGCCCATGTTGAACAGGCGGTCGACCACCGCGGCATAGGCGTCGTGGCGCTGGCTTTGAAACACCACTTCGCCGTCCCAGTGCAGGCCGTAGCGTTCGAGGGTTTGCAAGATGGCGTCACGGGCGCCGGGCATTTCCCGGGGCGGGTCGGTGTCTTCCACGCGCAGTAGCCAGCGGCCGTCGACCGCGCGGGCATCCAGCCAGGAGGCGAGTGCAGCCACCAGTGAGCCAAAGTGCAGGAAACCGCTGGGGGTGGGGGCAAAGCGCCCAATGTAGCTGGAGTTGGTCATGGTCTGGCTGGGTATATAAATGCAACGGGGCGCATGATGCGCCCCGTTCGGTGGGAAGAAAGATCAGCCTTTGCCGACCGTTTTTTCCTTTTTCTCGGCGATTTCCTTGCAGTCGAAGCACAGGTCGGCGGTAGGGCGGGCTTCCAGACGGCGCAGGCCGATCTCGATGCCGCACGACTCGCACCAGCCGTATTCGTCGGCCTTGATCTTGTCGAGGGTCTTGTCGATTTTCTTGATCAGCTTGCGCTCGCGGTCGCGGTTGCGCAGCTCAAGGGCGAATTCTTCTTCCTGGCTGGCACGATCGGCCGGGTCGGGGAAGTTGGCTGCCTCGTCCTTCATGTGATCCACAGTGCGGTCCACACTGGTCATCAGCTCTTGCTTCCAGGCGCCGAGAAGCTTGGTGAAGTGCTTTTTCATGGGCTCACCCATGTATTCTTCACCCTTGGACTCTACGTAAGGCTCGACACCGTACATGGTCTGACCGGTTTTTTGCTTTTCTACGGTGGACATGAATAGACCGCCTCTCACTCATCTGATCCAATGCGCAGGATGCTCCATCTCCGGCGACCGCCGGCCCTGCGACTGCGAGCCGCCGAACTTACCAGATAGATCGGGGGTGCGCTAGCCCGCCCGATCCTGCTAACAGACACCGGCCTGAGCGGTACGTTCGATTGCTTACGCAGGTAGAATCATCAGTTTAGCCGCTATTGAGAGAAGGTCATGGCCCACCCCTACAGCGCGCGCAGCCGCGCCATCGAACCTTTCCATGTCATGGCACTGCTGGCGCGGGCCAACGAGCTGCAGGCGGCCGGCCACGACGTGATCCACCTGGAAATCGGCGAGCCGGACTTCACCACCGCAGCACCGATTGTGGCTGCGGGCCAGGCCGCGCTGGCCGCCGGCCACACCCGCTATACCGCCGCACGCGGCCTGCCGGCGCTGCGCGAAGCGATAGCCGGGTTCTATGCACAGCGCTATGGCCTGAGCATCGACCCGCAGCGCATTCTCATTACTCCAGGCGGCTCAGGCGCCCTGTTACTGGCCAGCAGCCTGCTGGTCGACCCCGGCAAGCACTGGCTGCTGGCTGACCCGGGCTACCCGTGTAACCGCCACTTCCTGCGCCTGGTAGAAGGCGGGGCGCAACTGGTACCGGTCGGCCCGGAGGTGAACTACCAGTTGACCGCCGACCTGGTGCAGCGCTACTGGGACCAGGATACCGTTGGCGCCTTGGTCGCCTCGCCGGCCAACCCGACCGGCACGGTGCTGGGCCGTACCGAACTGGCCAGCCTGGCCAAGGCCACCCGTGAACGGCACGGCCACTTGGTAGTCGACGAGATTTACCATGGGCTGACGTACGGCATGGATGCGCCCAGCGTGCTGGAAGTGGATGACTCGGCGTTCGTCCTGAATAGTTTTTCCAAGTATTTCGGTATGACCGGCTGGCGCCTTGGCTGGCTGGTGGCTCCACCGCAGGCCGTGGCCGACCTGGAGAAACTGGCGCAGAACCTGTACATCAGTGCGCCGAGCATGGCACAGCATGCTGCGCTGGCGTGCTTCCAGCCCGAAACCCTGGCCATCTTCGAACAGCGTCGCGCCGAATTTGCCCGCCGCCGCGACTACCTGCTGCCGGCGCTGCGCGAGCTGGGTTTGCGCATTGCCGTTGAGCCGCAGGGGGCGTTCTATCTATATGCCGATATCAGCGCTTATGGCGGTGATGCGTTTGCCTTCTGCCGGCATTTCCTGGAGACCGAACACGTGGCCTTCACCCCGGGCCTGGACTTCGGTCGCCACCTGGCCGGGCACCATGTGCGCTTTGCCTACACGCAAAGCCTGCCGCGCCTGGAGGAGGCGGTGCATCGCATTGCCCGTGGCTTGCGGAGCTGGCAAGGCTGATGCTTTTTTCACCTGCACTCGAACACGGCCGCCTGCTGCGTCGCTACAAACGGTTCCTGGCCGATATCGAACTGGCCAGCGGCGAGCAGTTGACCATCCACTGCCCGAATACTGGCTCCATGCTCAATTGCATGCGTGAAGGCGGGCGGGTGTGGTTCAGCCGCTCCAACGACCCCAAGCGCAAACTGCCGGGCACCTGGGAAATCAGCGAAACCCCACAGGGCCGGTTGGCGTGCGTGAATACCGGGCGGGCCAATGCCCTGGTCGAAGAGGCGCTGCACGCCGGTACGATCGCCGAGCTGGCCGGGTTCACGGCACTCAGGCGTGAGGTGGCGTATGGCGAGGAGGGCAGCCGCATCGACTTCCGCCTGGAGTTCGACGGTGCCCCGGCCTACGTCGAGGTCAAGAGCGTGACCCTGGGCTACCCCGATAGCCCGGTTGCGGCGTTTCCCGATGCGGTGACCCAGCGCGGGGCCAAGCACCTGCGCGAGCTGGCGAAGCTGGCCAGCCAAGGCATACGGGCGGTGCAACTGTATTGCGTCAACCTGACCGGCATCGACGCGGTGCGCCCTGCCGAGGAGATCGATGCCGCTTACGCCCAGGCGTTGCGTGCTGCGGTGGCGGGCGGGGTGGAAGTGCTGGCATACGGCACGCGCCTGGACCCGCAGGGTATCGTCATCGACCGCCGCTTGCCGGTGCTGCTCAACCCTTGAGCCAGACGCCCTGGGTGTCTTCATGGCAGCCCAGGGCCTGCAACTGCTCACCGTCACAGGGGCCGGCCACGCATTCGCCGCTCTCGATCAGGAACAGCGCGCCGTGATGGCCGCACTGGATCAGGCTCGCGCTGTCATCGAGAAACCGCTCCTGTGCCCAGTTCAACGGGATGCCCTTGTGCGGGCAGCGGTTGCGGTACAGGTAGACCTGGCCCTGGCGGCGCACGCCGAACAGTTGCAGGCCGTCTACGCTGAAGGCGCGTGCCTGGCCCTCGGCCAGGCTGGGTGATGTACAGAGAAAATGCATGGCAGTACGACTCGTGAAACAGATGATGGCTTGACGCGTCAATGCGAATAATTATCAAATTGCCCGCATTCGCTGCGTTCGGCCGTCCATGGTGCGCAGTTCCGCCGCTCGCCACAAGGCGTGCAGCTCGCCTTCAGAAGGAACCCGATGATGCGTCGTCCCGTCGCTTTGCTCGCCTTGTGTGCAAGCCTTGTGCTCTCTAGCCAGGCCCTGGCGGCAGACCTGCCGCAACGCTGGGTCAGCGCCGGCGGCGCGCTGAGCGAGTGGATATGCGCGTTGGGTGGTGAAGCGCGGCTGGTGGGGGTGGACACGACCAGTCAGCACCCAGCTTCGTTGAAGTCGCTGCCCAGCGTGGGGTACCAGCGCCAGCTGTCGGCCGAGGGCGTGCTCAGCCTGCGCCCGGATGTGCTGGTGGGTACCGAAGAAATGGGCCCGCCGCCGGTACTGGCGCAAATCCGCAAGGCCGGTGTGCGTGTCGAGCTGTTTTCCAGCAAGGCCGAGCTGGCGGCGGTAGACAGCAACCTCAAGCAGTTGGGGCAACTGCTGGGTGCAGAACCCCAGGCCACTGCGCTGGCCGCGGGTTACCATCAGCAACTGCATACCTTGCAGGCCAAGGTCCAGCAGGCCCAGGCGCAGCACAAGGCACCCGGGGTGTTGCTGCTGGTCGGGCACGCTGGGGCCAAGCCGCTGATCGCCGGGCAGGGCACCGCCGGTGACTGGCTGCTGGGCCAGGCCGGTGGGCGCAACCTGGCAGAGCATCAGGGCTACAAGCAGTTCTCGAACGAAGCATTGGCTGCCCTGGACCCGGATGTGATCGTGTTCTCCGACCGGGCGCTGGCCGATGAGCAGGCGCTGCAGGCTTTGTTGAAAGAAAACCCGGCGCTGGCGGCTTCGCGTGCCGTGCGTGGGCAACGCCTGGTGTCGCTTGACCCCACGCTGCTGGTCGGTGGGCTTGGGCCGCGCCTGCCGGCGACCTTGCAATCACTGGCAGCGACCTTCTACCCGGCAGCCAAGGCCAGCTTCGCACAATGAAACAGCGGGTCCAGCCACGTACGTTGTTCATTTGCCTGAGCCTGCTGTGCCTGCTGGCGGTGTGGCTGTCGCTGGCGCTTGGGCCGGTCAGCCTGCCGCTGTTCGATACCCTGCGCGCGGGCCTGCGGTTGATGGGCCTGCCCGTTACCGCCGACGGCTTGCAGCAGGCCGAAATGATCCTTGGCCAGATCCGCCTGCCGCGCACCTTGCTTGGGCTGGCAGTGGGCGCGGTGCTGGCGTTGTCCGGGGTCGCCATGCAGGGGTTGTTCCGTAATCCGCTGGCCGATCCGGGTTTGGTCGGGGTGGCCGCCGGGGCGGCCGTGGGCGCGGCGCTCGCTATTGTCGGCGGGGCCTGGTTCGGCGGCCTGCCAGAGGCCATTGCACCCTATTTGCTGTCGTTCTGTGCCTTTGTCGGGGGCCTTGGCGTGACGGCGCTGGTCTACCGCCTGGGCCGCCGCGATGGGCAGACCAACGTGGCCACCATGCTGCTGGCCGGGGTCGCGATGACGGCACTGGGCGGCGCGGTGGTGGGGCTGTTCTCGTACCTGGCCGATGACGCCACGTTGCGTACGTTGACCTTCTGGAACCTGGGCAGCCTCAACGGTGCCAGCTACGACCGGCTATGGCCGTTATTGCTGGTGGCGGCGGGTGTGGCACTGTGGCTGCCACGGCGGGCCAAAGCGCTGAATGCCTTGCTTTTGGGGGAATCCGAGGCCCGCCACCTGGGCGTTGATGTGGAGCGGCTCAAGCGCGAACTGGTGTTCTGCACGGCGCTTGGGGTGGGTGCGGCTGTTGCGGCTGCCGGCCTGATCGGCTTCATCGGGCTGGTGGTGCCGCACCTGGTGCGTTTGCTGGCCGGGCCGGATCACCGGGTGTTGTTGCCAGCCTCGCTGCTGGCTGGCGGTGTGCTCATGCTGTTTGCCGACCTGGCGGCACGGCTGCTGCTGGCACCTGCCGAGTTGCCGATCGGCATTGTCACGGCCTTTGTCGGGGCGCCGTTCTTTCTGTTCCTGCTGGTGCGAGGGCGCAGCTGATGTTGCATGCCGAGGGCCTGCACTTGCGGCGGGGCAGCAACGAGGTGCTGCATGACATTGATCTGCAATTGCCCCCCGGCCAGGTGGTGGGCGTGCTCGGCCCCAACGGCGCGGGTAAGAGCAGCCTGTTGGGCGTGATGTGTGGCGAGCTGGTGCCAGACCGTGGGCGGGTGACGTTGCAGGGGCGCGGCCTCGGTGATTGGCCTGGACAAGAGCGGGCCCGGCGCCTGGCCGTATTGCCTCAGGTGTCGAGCCTGGGGTTTTCGTTCAGCGTCGAGGAAGTGGTGGCCATGGGCCGCATGCCGCACGGCACCGGGCAGCGGCGCGACGCCGAAATTGTCGAAGCGGCGTTGCAGGCAGCAGATGCCTGGCACCTGGTAGGGCGCAGTTACCTGGCGTTGTCCGGCGGCGAGCGGCAACGCGTGCACCTTGCCCGTGTGCTGGCACAGTTGTGGCCGGGGGAGCAGGGCACTACCTTGTTGCTCGATGAGCCCACCTCGATGCTCGACCCGCTGCACCAGCACACTACCCTGGAGGCTGTGCGCCGCTTTGCCGACCGCGGCGCCGCGGTGCTGGTGATCTTGCATGACCTGAACCTGGCGGCGCGCTACTGTGACCGGATCCTGTTGCTGGAGCAGGGGCGTTGCCATGCCTTTGCCTCGCCTGAACAGGTGCTGACGCCGGCAGCGTTGAAGGCCGTGTACGGGATCGACGTGCTGGTGCAGGCACATCCTGAGCGTGGCCACCCGCTGATCATTACCCGTTAAAGCCGGCCCGATCGTGGTCGTGAGCGGCCGCTACCCATGGAGCTTCTGCCAATGCGACACCCGCTGTTGTCCGGTTTTTCGCTGTGCATGTTACTGGTATTGGGCGGCTGCCAGGCCAGCCTGCCACCGTTGCCTGCCTGGCAGAGCACCGAAGGGCGCACGCATGCCCAGCTTGGGCAGGTGGTCGATCTCGGCAGCGGGCAGGTAATCAGCCCGGACCAACTGGTACAGCGTTTGGCTACCGCACCGCGAGTACTGGTCGGCGAAAAACATGACAACCCCGACCACCACGCACTGCAAGTGTGGTTGCTGCACGCCCTGCAGAGCCAGCGTGCCCAGGGCAGCCTATTGCTGGAGATGCTGCAACCTGAACAGCAGCCGCGGGTGGACAGGCTCAAAAGGCAACCCTTGCCGGCAGACTTGCCCATCGCACTGGCGTGGCAGGAGGGCTGGGACTGGCAGTTGTACGGGCCGATCGTGCGTGCAGCCCTGCAACAGCAGGTCCCCCTGCTGGCCGCCAACCTTTCCCCAAGTGAAATGCGCCACGCCTACCGGCAGCCGGCGCCATTGGCGGGCGAGAAATCCAATGCCGCGACGGTCAGGGCGAGCTTGCTGCAGCAGGTACGCACCGGGCATTGCGGGATGCTGCCGGAAAGCCAGCTACCGGCGATGCTGGCCGTGCAGCAGCAGCGTGACCGGCGCATGGCCGAGCGCTTGCTGGCGGCGCCGCAACCGGCACTGCTGTTTGCCGGGGCCTATCACGTGCGTAAGGACCTGGGCGTGCCGTTGCACCTGAGTGACTTGGGTGCGCAGGGTGCGAGCAAGGTGCTGATGCTGGCCGAGGTGGGCGAGAAGGTTGATGCCGGTGAGGCCGATTACGTGTGGTACACGGCGGCGACGCCAGAGCAGGATTATTGCGCGCAGCTGAAACGATAAGACATGGAAACCTTGGGCAAAAAAAAGACCCGGCAAATTGCCGGGTCAATAACCGTGATTAGCCTGATGAGGAGATAATCTGAGAGTCCGAACCAGGGGCTCTTAGCTTATCCAACCAGTCTCGCGACCAGTTGTGATAATCATAACAATTCTCATTTAGCCGTCAATCCCCTTTTCGCGCTTATTTTGGATTTTTTTGCGCGGGGTTTTTCGCATCCAGTTGTTGGTTGAGGGCTTCCTTGCGTTCGAGTGGCAAATCGTTCCAGTGCATATCCAGCAGGGCGCCTTCTATGGCATACAACAGCACCTTCGATGCGCGAAACCCTCGCGTCTTCACGGCCTGGTATGCACCCACCGCACCCAGGCGGCGCAGATCCGATGCACTGTGAATGCCGGCCGCATGCAGCCACTGCGCAGAGGTCTTGCCAAGGTTTTTCAGATGCTGCAATTCATCGTTCATCGAGCCTCCTTGCGATGGCTGAACGTGTCATGGGGAGATAAATCGCGAGCAGGTCAGAGAGGAGTGTAGCGGGGGTTGGGGAATACGCGGCTTTTTGCCATCGGGGCGATGAGATGCCCTGTGCCGGCCTCTTCGCGGGCTCGCCCGCTCCCACAGGTTCGGCGCAGCCTTCAGGGGCTGTGGTTTACCTGTAGGAGGGGCAAGCCCGCGAAGGGCCGGCCCAGGAAACCGGCTAGCTTACAAGCCAGGCAGACGCTGGCGAATCTGCTCGATCACCTGGTCCATGCTGCCAGCAGTCTGGGTGTCAACGTGGGTGCTCTGCGCCAGCTCCTGCGTATCCAGCGCCTCTCGGCTGGCCTGCTGCGCCTTGACCACCTCCAGGGTGGCATCCGACGGGTCGCTGTTCTCGGCCTGGCGCTGCTCCAGCCAGCTGGCGATTACCGGGTCCGGCGCGTGGCAGTCCAGAATCAGGAACGGCACGCCAGTCTGGCTGGCGACCTCGGCCGCAGCCAGGCGCTGTTCGCGTTTGAGGTAGGTGGCATCCAGCACCACCGGGAACCCTGCCCGCAGTACGGTCGCGGCGACTTCGTGCAGGCGCCGGTAAGTGGCAGTGCTGGCCTCCTCGGCATAGATGCCGGTGCTGAGCTGGGCGGCCTCAACCTGCTGCTGTTCGCCGTACAAGCGCTTGCGCTCTACGTCGGAACGCACGCGCACCGCGCCCAGGGCCTCGACCATGCGCATGGCCACATGGCTTTTGCCCACTGCCGATACGCCGTGGGTGATGGCCAGCAGGCGCGAAGGGATGGCGCTGTAGCTTTCTGCCAGGTTGGCGTAGTTGCGGTAGGTGCGCAGGGTGGTGGCACGCTGCACGCCATCGGCATTGGCCGGCATGCTGAACAGTGCGACCTTGGCCCGTACCAGTGCGCGGTAGGCCTTGTAGAAGTTGAGCAGCTCCAGGCCTTCGTAGTCGCCGGTCAGTTCCAGGTACTGGCTGATGAAGCGCCGGGCCAGGCACTTGAGGCCGCGGTCTTCCAAGTCCATCGCCAGGAAGCCGGTGTCGGCGTAGACGTCGGTCAGGCGGAACGGTTCGTTGAATTCGATGCAGTCGAAGATCACCACCTGGCCATCGATCAGCGTGGCGTTGCCCAAGTGAATGTCACCGTGGCATTCGCGAATGAAGCCATTGGCCTTGCGTTTTTCCAGCAGGCCATGCAGGCGCTCGAAGCTGCTGCGTGCCCAGGCTTGCAGGGCGTCTAGCTGTTGCAGGTCGGCCTTGTCGCTGAGGAACGGGCGAATCTGCTCGAAGTTCTGCTCCACCGGCACCATGACGGCCTCCGGCGTGCCCAGTGGGTGCTCGACCGGTACCCGCGGGGCCTGCAGGTGGAATTCGGCAATCTGCCGGGCCATCTGGTCGATGTGCGTGGCGTTCAGTTCGCCATTGGCCTGCAAGGTGCTGAGCATCTGGCCTTGGGGGAACTGGCGCATCTTCAGTGCATATTCGATGGCCTGGCCTTCGCCGGCGAGCTGCGGCGCATCGGCGCTACCGGTGATCGGCAAAACGTCCAGGTACAGGCCGTCGGTCAGGCGCTGGTTCAGGCGCAATTCTTCGTTACAGAAATGCTGGCGCTGGTCCAGGCCAGTGAAGTCGAGAAAGCCGAAGTTCATCGGTTTCTTGATCTTGTAGGCGTACTCGCCCGTCAGCAGCACCCAGGAGATATGCGTCTCGATGAGCTGGAACCCGTCCACGGGGTGGGGGTACAGGGCGGGGTTCTGCAACGCAGTGATAAGAGCTTGGCTCACGGCAAATCCTTCCGGGGGCAGGGAATTCGAATGCATCATTATGGTCAATGGTGCCGTCCCTGCCTACCGCCGGGCCGCCTGCCCAGTCTTTCCAAAGTGCGTATAATCCGCCGTCATGACTCGAACCCGAACTCCCCGTACCCCTCAAAAACGCCCGACCGGCCGCTCCCGCGCCTGGCTGGGCTGGGCTTTGAAGCTCAGCCTGGTAGGCCTGGTGATCGTCGCCGGCTTCGCGGTTTACCTCGATGCCGTTGTCCAGGAGAAGTTCTCTGGCAAGCGCTGGACCATCCCGGCCAAGGTGTATGCACGGCCGTTGGAGCTGTTCACCGGCCAGAAACTGAGCAAGAACGACTTCCTCACCGAGCTCGACGCGCTTGGCTACCGGCGTGAAAGCGCGGCCAACGGCCCGGGGGCGGCGGCCGTCAACGGCAACACCGTCGACCTCAACACCCGTGGCTTCCAGTTCTACGAGGGCATGGAGCCCGCGCAGTTCGTGCGCGTACGCTTCTCCGGCGATTACGTGGCCGGCCTTTCCGGGGCCAATGGCAAGGCGCTTGACGTGGTGCGCCTGGAGCCGCTGATGATCGGCGGTATCTACCCGAAAAACCTTGAAGACCGCATTCTGATCAAGATCGACCAGGTGCCCAAGTACCTGCTCGAGACCCTGGTTGCCACGGAAGATCGCGACTTCTACAGCCACCATGGCGTGTCGCCCAAGTCCATCGCCCGGGCCATGTGGGTGAATACTTCATCCGGCTCGATGCGCCAGGGTGGCAGTACCTTGACCCAGCAGTTGGTGAAGAACTTCTACCTCAGCAGCGAGCGCAGCCTCAGCCGCAAAGTGACCGAAGCGATGATGGCGGTGCTGCTTGAACTGCATTACGACAAGCGCGAAATCCTCGAGGCCTACCTCAACGAGGTCTTTGTCGGGCAGGACGGCCAGCGTGCCGTGCACGGCTTCGGCCTGGCCAGCCAGTTCTTCTTCAGCCAGCCGCTGTCGGAGTTGAAGCTGCACCAGATCGCCTTGTTGGTGGGCATGGTCAAGGGCCCGTCCTACTACAACCCGCGGCGTTACCCTGAACGTGCCCTGGCCCGCCGCAACCTGGTGCTCGACCTGGTGGCCGAACAAGGCGTGGCCAGCCAGGAGGAGGTCGATGCAGCGAAGAAGATGCCGCTGGGCGTGACCAAACGTGGCAGCCTGGCCGACAGCTCGTTCCCGGCCTTCCTCGACCTGGTCAAGCGGCAGTTGCGCCAGGACTACCGCGATGAAGACTTGACCGAGGAAGGCTTGCGTATTTTTACCAGCTTCGACCCGATCCTGCAGATGAAGGCCGAAGCCTCGATGAGCGAGACGTTCAAGCGCCTGGCCGGGCGCAAAGGGGCGGACGAGGTCGAATCGGCGATGGTCGTGACCAACCCGGAAACCGGTGAGGTACAGGCCCTGATCGGCAGCCGCCAGGCAGGTTTCGCCGGCTTCAACCGCGCCATCGATGCCTCGCGGCCGATCGGCTCGCTGGTCAAGCCGGCTGTCTACCTGACCGCGCTGGAGCAGCCGAGCAAGTACACCCTGACCAGCTGGGTGCAGGATGAGCCGTTTTCGGTCAAAGGTGGCGACGGCCAGGTCTGGCGCCCACAAAACTATGACCGCCGCCCGCACGGCACGATCTACCTGTACCAGGGGCTGGCCAATTCCTACAACCTGTCCACTGCCAAGATCGGCCTGGAAGTGGGGGTGCCAAACGTGATCAAGACCATCGGCCGGCTGGGGGTGAATGTCGACTGGCCAGCCTTCCCGGCCATGCTGCTGGGGGCTGGCGGCATGTCGCCGATGCAGGTCGCGACCATGTACCAGACCATTGCCAATGGTGGCTTCAACACGCCGATGCGCGGTATTCGCAGCGTGCTCACCGCCGAGGGCGAACCGCTCAAGCGCTACCCGTTCCAGATCCAGCAAACCTTCGACCCGGGTGCCATCTACCTGGTGCAGAACGCCATGCAGCGAGTGATGCGCGAAGGTACCGGGCGCTCGGTGTACAACACCTTGCCGCGCTCATTGACCCTGGCGGGCAAGACCGGTACCAGCAACGACTCGCGCGACAGCTGGTTCTCTGGTTTCAGCCAGGATTTGCTGGCGGTGGTGTGGATGGGCCGCGACGATAACGGGAAAACACCGTTCACCGGCGCCACCGGTGCCCTGCAGGTATGGACCAGCTTCATGAAGAAGGCCGACCCGCTGCCGCTGGACATGCCGCAACCGGACAACGTGGTACAGGCCTGGATCGACCCCTACAGCGGCCAAGGGTCTGACGGCAGCTGTCCGGGAGCGGTACAGATGCCGTATATTCGCGGCAGTGAACCGCCCGCTGGCGCAACCTGTGGCGGCGAGCAGAATCCAGCTGAATCGGTCATGGACTGGGTCAAGGGCTGGATGAATTAAGCGCAGGCTGCATTGATGAGGTGTGACGTGAACAAGTGGCTGTTTCCTGCCGTGACGGCGCTGGCTGTGCTCCAGGGGTGCTCCAGCGTCCCACGCGGCAATATTCCGGTGGTCGATTCGAGCACCCGCGTGTCGAACAGCGAGCGCGTGTCTGCCAACCGCCCGGCGGGTGGTTACAATGCTGGCACCGCGCAAGCGCAAACAATGCCTGAGGATTCCGGCGTCACCGTGATGATCCCGCAGGGCGCAGGCGCTTCGGGCATCCAGACCTTCCCGGCGGCCAATGGCGCGGCGCCGATCAGCACCGCGCCGATCACGCCGGGGCCGATCGCTACCGGGCCGGCCACGTCGGCGCCCATGACCACCAACCCCAACCCGATCGCCGACGAACCGTTCGATATCGCGGCGATGAACAGCGCCCCACAAAGCACCAGTGCCCCCACCGGTATTCCGCGCAGCAACACGGCTGCAGGTGGCCTGGCGGCTGACGAGCAACTGGACGGCCCAGTACTGGCACTGCTGACCACCGCCACCACCCAGCAGGGCAGTGGCGATTTCAACGGCGCTGCTTCCAGCCTGGAGCGTGCCCAGCGCATTGCCCCGCGCGAACCGCAGGTGCTCTACCGCCTGGCTCAGGTGCGTTTGTCGCAAGGCGATGCCCCGCAGGCCGAGCAGCTGGCGCGTCGCGCCCTGACCTACGCCAACGGCCGCCCCAGCCTGCAGGCCGAACTGTGGAACACCATCGCACAGGCCCGTGAAAAACAGGGCGATAGCGCTGGCGCCGCCTTGGCCCGGCAAAAAGCGCGGGTCAGTTCCTGATGATCGAGCAACGTATTCTGGACATCGCCGACCACCTGCTGCTGATCGAGCGTGAGCTGCAGGTGCAAGGCTGGTGGGAGGACGAGCCACCGAGCGACGAGGCGCTGGCCAGTACGGTGCCCTTCGCCGTCGATACCTTGCGTTTCGAGCAATGGCTGCAATGGATTTTCCTGCAACGCATGAAGATCATCATCGAGCTCGGCCAGCCGCTGCCAAATGCCTCCAGCATCCTGGTCATGGCCGAAACGGTGTTTGCCGACCGGCCGGAGCAAAGTCGTGAGCTGCGCCGGCTGTTGGCAGCTTTTGACCAATTGATCGCTCCTTCTGCCTGATTTCTTCAGTTTTTTCGTCAAGGGCCGCAGATTGTGGCCCTTTTTTATGGAAATCTTATTATTTCTGCTGCTGAAGCGATTTTTAGTGGTTGCAAGAATTCATCTCGGGGAAAAATTGGCAATAATTTTTCTTGACTTGTGCGCGCCGAATCACAAGAATCCAACTTCCGCTTTAGAGGGACTGCCAGAAGCAGACCCGCTAAGCAGATCATGAGGCGCACACCCGCGCCGACCTGTTACACCCCGCAACGCGTTACCTCGCGCTGGGTGGGAAAACCCCGCAACACTCTGGGGCGCTCCCAATACTTGCTCAGTCAGTGCTGACGTTCGCTCATGCTCTGCTTGGCAGTAAACCTATTAAGACCCGTCCTGAAGGGGCGGTATTCTGGCGTTTTAGAGGTGAACAACGTGGAGCTTTTATCTGGCGCTGAGATGGTCGTCCGCTTCTTGCGTGACGAAGGCGTTAAGCACATCTACGGGTACCCTGGTGGTGCTCTCCTGCATGTTTACGACGCGCTGTTCAAAGAACCGGAAGTGGAACACATCCTGGTTCGTCACGAACAGGCGGCAACCCATATGGCGGACGGCTACGCCCGCGCCACCGGCAAGGCCGGTGTGGTGCTGGTAACCTCCGGCCCGGGCGCGACCAATGCCATCACCGGTATTGCCACCGCCTACATGGACTCGATTCCGATGGTCATCCTGTCCGGCCAGGTGCCTAGCACCATGGTAGGTACCGATGCCTTCCAGGAAACCGACATGATCGGTATCTCGCGGCCGATCGTGAAGCACAGCTTCATGATCAAGCACCCGACCGAGATCCCTGAAATTCTGAAAAAGGCGTTCTACCTGGCGCAATCCGGTCGCCCAGGTCCAGTCGTGGTCGACATTCCAAAAGACATGACCAACCCGGCTGAAAAGTTCGAATACGTCTACCCGAAAAAGGTCAAACTGCGCTCGTACAGCCCAGCGGTCCGTGGCCACTCCGGCCAGATCCGCAAGGCGGCCGAGATGCTGCTGGCTGCCAAGCGCCCAATCGTCTACGCCGGTGGCGGTGTGATCCTGGGCGGTGGCTCCGAAGCGCTGACCGAAATCGCCAAGTCGCTGAACCTGCCTGTCACCAACACCCTCATGGGGTTGGGCGGCTTCCCGGGTACTGATCGCCAGTTCCTCGGCATGCTCGGCATGCACGGCAGCTACACCGCCAACATGGCCATGCACAATGCCGACGTGATCTTCGCCGTCGGTGCGCGTTTCGACGACCGCGTGGTCAACGGCCCGGCCAAGTTCTGCCCGAATGCCAAGATCATCCATGTCGATATCGACCCGGCGTCGATCTCGAAGATGATCAAAGCCGATGTACCTATCGTTGGCCCGGTCGACAGCGTGCTCAGCGAAATGCTCGGTATCCTCAAGGAAATCGGCGAGCAGCCCGACAAGGCCGCGCTGGATGCCTGGTGGAAGCAGATCGACGAGTGGCGTGGCAATGGTGAGCTGTTCCCTTACGACAAGGGCGACGGCAATGTCATCAAGCCGCAGAAAGTCATCGAGACCCTGTGCGAAGTGACCAAAGGCGATGCCTTCGTCACCTCCGACGTAGGTCAGCACCAGATGTTCGCGGCGCAGTACTACCGTTTCAACAAGCCGAACCGCTGGATCAACTCCGGTGGCCTGGGCACCATGGGCTTCGGCTTCCCGGCGGCGATGGGCATCAAGCTCAACTTCCCGGACCAGGACGTGGCCTGCGTGACCGGCGAAGGCAGCATCCAGATGAACATCCAGGAGCTGTCCACCTGCATGCAGTACGGCCTGCCGGTGAAGATCGTCAACCTGAACAACGGGGTGTTGGGCATGGTCCGCCAATGGCAGGACATGGCCTACAACGGTCGTCACTCGCACTCGTATGTCGAGTCGCTGCCTGACTTCATCAAGCTGGCCGAGGCCTATGGCCACGTGGGTATCCGCATCACCAGCCTGAAGGACCTCAAGCCGATGCTGGAAGAAGCGTTTGCGATGAAGGATCGCCTGGTATTCATCGACATCGCGGTTGACCGCAGTGAGCACGTCTATCCGATGCAGATCAAGGATGGCTCGATGCGTGACATGTGGCTGAGCAAGACGGAGCGTACCTGATATGCGGCATATCATTTCCCTGCTGCTGGAAAACGAACCCGGTGCTTTGTCCCGTGTGGTCGGCCTGTTCTCCCAGCGCAACTACAACATTGAAAGCCTGACCGTGGCGCCGACCGAAGACCCGACCCTGTCGCGTCTGACGCTGACCACCGTTGGCCATGACGAAGTGATCGAACAGATCACCAAGAACCTGAACAAGCTGGTCGAAGTGGTCAAGCTCGTCGACCTGTCGGAAAGCGCCCACATCGAGCGCGAGCTGATGCTGGTCAAGGTCAAGGCCACCGGTGCCCAGCGCGCCGAGATCAAGCGCACCACGGATATCTTCCGTGGCCAGATCGTCGATGTGACTGCCAGCGTGTACACCGTACAACTGAGCGGTACCAGCGACAAACTGGACAGCTTCATCCAGGCCATCGGCACCGCATCGATTCTCGAAACCGTGCGCAGCGGCGTTACCGGCATTGCCCGTGGCGACAAAGTGCTCAGCATCTGAATTTAAAAATTAGCGATGGCTCCGCAGGGGGCCGAGATATAACCAGGGGTATTTTCATGAAAGTTTTCTACGATAAAGACTGCGACCTTTCCATCATCCAGGGCAAGAAAGTCGCCATCATCGGTTACGGCTCCCAGGGCCACGCTCAGGCGTGCAACCTGAAGGACTCCGGTGTAGACGTTACCGTCGGTCTGCGTAAAGGTTCGGCTACCGTTGCCAAGGCTGAAGCCCACGGCCTGAAAGTTGCCGATGTTGCTACCGCTGTCGCTGCGGCTGACCTGGTGATGATCCTGACCCCGGACGAGTTCCAGGGCACGCTGTACAAGAACGAAATCGAGCCGAACATCAAGAAGGGCGCTACCCTGGCCTTCTCCCACGGCTTCTCGATCCACTACAACCAGGTTGTGCCGCGCGCCGACCTGGACGTGATCATGATCGCGCCGAAAGCGCCGGGCCACACCGTGCGCTCCGAGTTCGTCAAGGGCGGTGGTATCCCTGACCTGATCGCGATCTACCAGGACGCTTCGGGCAACGCCAAGAACGTCGCCCTGTCCTACGCCGCTGGCGTGGGTGGTGGCCGTACCGGCATCATCGAAACCACCTTCAAGGACGAGACCGAAACCGACCTGTTCGGTGAGCAGGCCGTCCTGTGCGGTGGTACCGTAGAGCTGGTCAAAGCCGGTTTCGAAACCCTGGTTGAAGCTGGCTACGCGCCGGAAATGGCCTACTTCGAATGCCTGCACGAGCTGAAGTTGATCGTTGACCTCATGTACGAAGGCGGTATCGCCAACATGAACTACTCGATCTCCAACAACGCAGAGTACGGTGAGTACGTCACCGGCCCAGAAGTCATCAACGAAGAATCCCGCAAGGCCATGCGCAACGCACTGAAGCGCATCCAGGACGGCGAGTACGCGAAGATGTTCATCTCCGAAGGCGCCACCAACTACCCATCGATGACCGCCAAGCGTCGTAACAACGCTTCGCACGGCATCGAGATCATCGGTGAGCAACTGCGCTCGATGATGCCTTGGATTTCGGCGAACAAGATCGTCGACAAAGCCAAGAACTAAGTAGCATCGCAACATGAAAAACGCGGCTTCGGCCGCGTTTTTTCGTTCTGGCAGTCAGCATCTGGTATAAAGCAGACCAGTGGCCTGCCGTCAGAACCTGTTTCGCGGGCCCGTGTCGAACATTTTCCATCCTGTTGCAAGGTACCCTCCATGAGCGAACGTCCCGAAGAGCCGAACAAGCCCTCCGACGCCGAAAGCCTGCTACCGGTCGATGAGCACGTTGAAGAAGGCCATGACGCCGAAGGTCGCAAGGTGCGCCACCGCGGCATCTACCTGCTGCCCAACCTGTTCACCACCGCCAACCTGTTTGCCGGCTTTTATTCCATCATCAGCTCGATGAGCGCACAGAGCGCCCTGAGCGCTGGCGACCCGCGTGAAGCGAGCAAGTATTTCGCGTTTGCCGCCATTGCCATCTTCGTGGCCATGGTGCTCGATGGCCTCGACGGCCGTGTCGCGCGCATGACCAATACCCAAAGCGCGTTCGGCGCCGAGTATGACTCGCTGTCGGACATGGTCGCCTTCGGTGTAGCCCCGGCCTTGCTGGCCTTCGGCTGGGCGTTGGGTGACATGGGCAAGGTTGGCTGGATGGTCGCCTTCATCTATGTTGCCGGCGCCGCGCTGCGCCTGGCACGCTTCAACACCCAGGTCGGCACCGCCGACAAGCGCTACTTCATCGGCCTGGCCAGCCCGGCTGCCGCGGGTGTTGTGGCCGGCACCGTGTGGGCGTTCAGCGACTACGGTATTCAGGGCTCCAAGCTGTCGTTCCTGGTGGCGCTGTTGGTGGCGGCTGCAGGCATGCTGATGGTCAGTAACATCAAGTACAACAGCTTCAAGGAGCTGGACCTCAAGGGCCGTGTGCCATTTGTGGCCATCCTTGCCGTGGTGCTGGTGTTTGCCGTGGTGTTCAGCGACCCGCCGCGTATCCTGCTGCTGATCTTCCTCGCCTACGCGGCTTCGGGGCCTATCCAGTTCCTGCTCAAGTCGCGCCGCCGTAAAGCGTAAAAAACGCTTAACGCTGGAATAACCCGCCGGCTCCATAGTCTTACTGGTACGTCCGTTACCCAGTGCTATGGAGCCGCTCATGCTCATCAAGCTTCCCAGGTCGTCCGAGTGCAAGGCATCGGAGATCACCCCCGAAGGCATTTACCTTTCCCGTCGTACGTTGTTGGGTGGCTCGTTGGCCGGCCTGGCCCTGGGCGCATTGCCCAGTGTTGGTCGTGCGGCCGAGGCCAGCCGTTATGCCGATGTCGAGCCGGGCAAGGCGCCTGGCTGGTTCACGGAAAAGCTCGGCGCCACGCAGTGGCAGGCAGTCACGGCCAAAGGGGAGGCGATCACGCCGTTCAAGGACGCTACCCACTACAACAACTTCTATGAGTTCGGCCCCGACAAGGGCGACCCGGCGGCCAATGGCGACAGCCTGAAAACCGAACCTTGGTCGGTTGTAGTGGATGGTGAAGTCGGCAAGCCTGGGCGCTATGCCCTGGAAGACTTCGTCAAACCCTACCAGCTTGAAGAGCGCATATACCGGCTGCGTTGTGTTGAGGCCTGGTCGATGGTCATCCCATGGCTGGGGTTCCCATTGGCTCAGGTACTGAAGCAGGTCGAGCCTACTTCAAAGGCCCGGTACGTGCGCTTCGAAACCCTGAAAGACCCGGAGCATATGCCTGGCCAACGCTCGGGTTTTGCGCTGATCGACTGGCCTTATAGAGAAGGGCTGCGGCTGGACGAAGCGATGCACCCCTTGGCGGTTCTTGCGGTAGGCATGTATGGCCGCGAGTTGCCCAACCAGAATGGTGCACCGCTGCGGCTGGTGGTGCCGTGGAAGTATGGTTTCAAGAGCATCAAGTCGATCGTGCGCATCAGCCTGGTGGCCGAGCAGCCCGGAACTACCTGGCAGGGCCTGGCACCCGATGAATATGGGTTCTACGCCAATGTGAACCCCACTGTCGATCACCCGCGCTGGAGCCAGGCGCGGGAGCGGCGGCTGCCTAGCGGGCTTTTCAGTCCCAATGTGCGGGAGACGCAAATGTTCAATGGCTATGCCGACGAAGTGGCCTCGCTCTATGCCGGGCTCGACCTGCGGAAGAACTACTGATGCGCTATCCCTGGTTTCGTCTGGCGATCTTTATTGTGGGCTGCCTGTTTCCTGCCTGGTGGTTGTACGAAGCGGCAACGGGGTTGCTGGGGCCTGACCCGGGCAAGATCATGATGGACCGGTTGGGGCTTGGCGCGCTGATCTCCCTGCTGGTGACCTTGAGCATGACGCCGCTGCAGAAGCTGACGGGGTGGTCGGGTTGGATCGTGGTGCGGCGGCAGCTGGGGTTATGGGTGTTTGCGTATATCGTGCTGCACATTCTCTGTTACCTGTTCTTTATTCTCGGGCTGGATTGGGGGCAGTTGGCGGTGGAGCTGCGCAAGCGGCCTTACATTATTGTCGGGGCGCTGGGGTTTCTTGGGTTGTTGGCGTTGGCGGTTACCTCGAACCGGTATAGCCAGCGGCGGCTTGGGGCGCGGTGGAAGAAGCTGCACAGGTTGGCGTATGCGGTGTTGGGGTTGGGGTTGCTGCATTTCTTGTGGATCGTGCGTTCGGATCTGCGGGAGTGGGCGGTTTATGCGTTTGTTGGGGTTGTGTTGATGGGGCTGAGGGTTCCGGCGGTGTCGCGGAGGTTGGCTGGGTTGGTCAGGCGGTAAGGGGGGGTGAGTTGGGTTCAGGATGGGCAATGGGCCTGTCTATAGATAGTGGTGGGGTTGGGAGCCGTACGCCGCAACACATTCAGTGCCTGTGAGATCGAGCGCCGCCCGCGCGGCGCTCGATCTCACAGGCGCTGAAAATGTTGTGGCGAACACTTCGCGGCCTCAAAACAGCCTTCGCCTGGAATATTTCAAATAAATGAAATTAAAGGTTGACGCCCTCTCGAATCCCCTTATAATGCGCCCCACTTCCAGCGACAACGGAACGACAAACTCCTTG